>JAJZSX010000039.1 GCA_021849435.1 Actinomycetes bacterium
CTACGCGGCGGCCAGCGAGGTCGCCCTCAAGGTTCGCGAGTTCACGGGAGTGCGCGCCGAGGCGTTCTCCGTCGCCGACTTCCTTCATGGACCGATCGGCGCCGATGGCGAAGCCACGGCAACGGTACTCGTGGTCACCGACGAGGTGAGTGACGCCATCGCTGACGAGGTCCTCTCGACGAGCCGACGTCTGGGCGCGGCGACCGTCGTGATTCGCCCTCCGAACCGCCGTTGCCTCGCCGCCGACGCCGAGATCGTGCTGCCCGGCGCGAGCGCCAATTGGTCCACTGGATTGTTCGGGGTCATCGTCGGTCAGGCGCTCGCCCTTCGTCTGGGGCAGCGCCGGGGCCGGGCGATCGACACCTCACCGGTGCTGAACAAGGTAACCCTGAGCGCCTGATGCCACCGCGCGACCGCATCCCGAAGGTCAGAGGTGAGAATAGTTCTCGCGGATTTAACAGGTTTTGTGAAATTCTCTCACTTTTGGGTTGCTAGATGTGAAGAGTTCACATATTGTGACTTCGTGGGCGGTGCCATCAGCGCCTCGTCGGGCAGTAGTGTCCAGCGAGCAAACGGTGCGCCGAGCGCAATGTGAACTGGGGATTCGCGGATTCCCACTAGGGAGGAGTTTCACTGTGAGGAAAAAGATACGGGCGGGCCTGTTCAGTTCAGCGCTCGCACTGGTCGCGGGGGCCTGCATGGCGGTAACTCCCGGTGTGCTCGCCTCGAGCACGGCGGGCGCGGCAACGCAGGTGCCGCTGAACCTGGCCAACGAGCAGGGCATGCTCTGGCCCTGCACGTTCAACCCGTTCATCCCGTCGTCGGCGCCCTATTCGGTGGGCGTGACGTACGAGACGCTCGAATTCGTTAACTCGCTCCAGAGCGGCAAGGTGACGCCGTGGCTCGCAACGTCCTCGGCTTGGAGCAACGACAACAAGACGTTGACCTTCACCATCCGTCCAGGCGTGAAGTGGTCCGACGGCAAGCCCTTCAGTGCAGCCGACGTCGTCTACACCTTCAATCTCTTGAAGAAGTACCCGGCTCTTGACTCCAACGCGGTGTGGTCGGTCCTTTCGCACGTCAAGCAGTCGGGTGCGAACAAGGTGATCTTTTCCTTCTCGACCTCGGCGGTGCCGTACTTTTACTACGTGGCCGGTCAGGTGCCCATCGTTCCTCAGCACCTGTGGAGCTCGATCGCTAATCCGGTGACCAACCCGATCTCGCACCCAGTGGGAACGGGCGGATATCTGATGAGCAAGTGCACCCCGCAGAACATCCAGTGGACGAACAACCCGCACTACTGGCAAGCGGGCAAGGCCGTTGTCAAGACCGTCAACATGCCGGCGTTCTTGTCGAATAGCACCTGCAACGAGTACCTGGCCACCGGTCAGTCGCAGTGGGGCTCGCAGTTCATCCCGAACATCCAGAGCTACTACGTGGCTAAGAAGCCCGGCAACAGCTACTGGTTCCCGCCGGTGGCGAACGTGTCACTCTTCCCGAACCTGACGAAGGCGCCGCTGAATGACGTCGCGGTGCGCCGGGCGATCAGCTACGGCATAAACCGGTCGACGGTGTCAAAGATCGGCGAGTATGGCTACGAGCCGCCCGCGAGCCAGACGGGAATCGTCGCCCCAACCTTCAAGTCCTGGTCGTCATCGGCCGCAACCGCGGCTTTCGGCGCGTCGTACAACCCGACCAAAGCCAAGTCGATCCTCAAGGCCGACGGCTACAAGCTGGGTAGCGACGGCGTCTTCACCAAGAACGGCAAGAAGCTCGCCGTGACCATCATCACCAACGGCGGTTACTCCGACTGGGTGGCGACAGTCCAAGTGATCGCTGCGGAGCTGAAGAAGATCGGCATTGCCGCCACGGTGAGTCCGATCGCGTCGACCAACTTCTACTCCGACGTCTACGCCGGCAAGTTCGAGCTGGCCTACAACGTCGAGACCGGTGGGCCAACGCCGTTCTACGAGATGCGTCAGTGGATGTACTCGAAGAACTCCGCACCGATTGGTACGGCAGCGGCGTCGAACTGGGAGCGCTTCAATAGCCCCAGCGTCGACAAGTTGCTCGCGGACTACGGCGCGACCACCAGCGTCGCCAAGCAGCACTCGATTGTCAATCAGCTCCAGATGGTGATGATCAAGCAGCTGCCGGTAATCCCGGTGCTCGAAGAGGTTGACTGGTTCCAGTTCAACTCGAAGGCCTTCACGGGGTTCCCGAGCGCGTCGAACCCGTACGCACAGCCTGGGTTGTACAACATCCCGGACTGGGGCTACGTGCTCGACAATCTCAAGCCGGTTAAGTAGTTGTTCGCCGAGCTGAGTCGGGGAGATGAGATTTCTAGTTCGTCGCGTGGGCTTCCTCTTGGTCGCCCTCTGGGCCGCCCTCACGGTGAACTTCTTCATCCCCCGACTCATGCCCGGCAACCCGGCGCAGGCCATGATGGCCCAGTTCCGGGGACACGTGAATCCCGCCGCGCTGGGTGCTCTCGAAGCGGCCTTTGGGGTTAACACTCACCAGAGCCTGTTGTCTGCGTACGTGTCCTATGTCGGTAACACGTTCCAGGGCAACTTCGGCATCTCGACGAGCTACTTCCCGCTGCCAGTCAGCTCCGTCATCATGCGAGCGCTGCCGTGGTCGATCGGTCTCGTGGGCCTCAGTACCGTGTTGGGTTTCATCATCGGCACCGCGATCGGCGCGATTTCCGCGTGGCGACGCGGCGGACTTCTCGACAGCGCCCTGCCGCCGGTATTCATCATCATCTCCGCGTTTCCGTACTTTTGGGTGGGCCTGCTCTCGATCTGGTTCTTCGCCCTCACTCTGAACTGGTTCCCGCTGCTCGGGGGTTATTCCGAGACGGCGACACCCGTGTGGACGTGGTCGTTCGTGGGCGACGTCTTGATCCACGCGGTGCTACCGGCGTTCACGATCCTCATCACTTCGATCGGCGGTTGGATCCTCACGATGCGCAACAACATGATCACCGTCGTGGCCGAGGACTACGTGAAGATGGCCCGGGCCAAGGGCCTCAAGCCGCGTCGGATCCTCTGGCACTACGCCGGGCGCAACGCTCTGCTGCCCAACTTGACCGGCTTTGCCATGTCGCTCGGTTTCGTGATCTCCGGTGCCATTTTGGTTGAGTACGTCTTCAACTATCCCGGGCTGGGTTTCATGCTGCTCCAGGCGGTCCAGAGCGAGGACTATCCCCTCATGCAGTCGCTCTTTCTACTCATCACCGTCGCGGTCCTGTTCGCAATCTTCCTCTCCGACGTCGCTACAGCGATCCTGGACCCGCGGACCCGGAGCAGCACGTGAACATCCTCCTCGGCGTCGGGCGCGCGTTGCGCCGTGGCGCGGCCTTTTTGCGCCGCGACAAGAAGGCCGCCGCGGGGTCGATCATTCTCTTCATTTTGCTCGTCATCGCGATCTTCCCGAACTGGTTCACGCCCCATGACCCGGCCGCGGAGGTCTTCACCCCGGGCGTCGGGCTGTCCTGGTCGCACCCGCTGGGCACCACGTCCTTCGGCCAGGACGTCTTCAGCCAATTGATTGCGGGCACCCGTCAGAGTGTTTTCATCGCCTTGATCGTTGGCATCTTTTCGACCGTGATCTCGGTGATCGTCGGGGTCAGCGCCGCCTACATTGGCGGCTGGCTCGACGATCTGCTTTCGATGCTTACCGACGTCGTCCTGGTGATTCCCACGTTCCCTCTCATCATTGTGATCACCGCGTACTTGAAGAACGCGAGCTTCTGGCTGATGGTGGGCGTGCTCGTCTTCACCGGATGGTCCTACGGCGCGCGCCAACTGCGCGTGCAGGCACTGTCACTGCGAAATCGCGACTACCTGCTCGCCGCCAGGGCCCGCGGCGAGTCGAGTTGGTACGTGATCGTCGTCGAGCTGCTACCGCCGATGACCTCTCTGATCGTGGCGAACTTCCTCGGTGCGGCCCTGTACGCGGTGCTCGCGTCGGCGGGTTTGCAGTTCGTGGGGCTTGGCAACATCAATACTGAGTCCTGGGGCACGATGCTCTACTGGGCCCAGAACAATGAGGCGCTGGCGACCGGACTGCCCCTGTGGGCGCTGGCGCCAGGTATCGCCATTGCTGTCTTGGGCAGCGCCCTCGCCCTGCTCAACTACGCGTTTGACGAGGTCGCCAACCCGGCGCTTCGTCCGGTGACGCGCCGACGCGCCAAGGCGACAGCGTGAGCAGCCTGCTGAGTGTGCGTGATCTGCGCGTGGACTATGAGACCCCGGCCGGCCCGGCACGGGCGGTGAGCGGCGTGTCCTTTGATTTGGCGCACGGCGAGTTCCTCGCGATCGTCGGTGAATCGGGATGTGGCAAGTCAACGATGCTCTTCGCAATCGCCCAACTCCTGACCTATCCGGCGAGTCAGGTCGGCGGCACTGTGACCTTCGAGGGCGTGGACCTAACCACGCTGAGATCCGAAGAACTGCGCCAGCATCGCTGGCGGGACTTCTCGGTCGTCATGCAGAGTGCGATGAACGCGCTCAATCCGACGATGTCCATTGGCGCGCAGTTGGCTGACGTGTGCCGGGCCCACACCGACTGGGACGACGCGCGAATCACCCAGCGCTGTGCCGAGGTCCTAGCCATGGTTTCGATCGACCCCGCTCACCTCAAGAGCTACCCCTTCCAGCTGTCGGGTGGTATGCGTCAGCGCGCGATGATCGCGATGGCCCTGCTGCTCGAACCCAAGCTGGTGATCATGGACGAGCCCACGTCGGCACTGGACGTCGTGGCCCAGCGCTCACTGATGCGCCAGGTCCAAGCGCTGCGAGAGCAGCTCGGTTTTTCGGTCCTCTTTGTTACTCACGACATGAGCGTGGTGTCGCACTTCTCGGATCGCCTCGCCGTGATGTATGCCGGGGAGGTGGTGGAAATGGGCTCTACCCGTGCGGTCTTCGACGACCCCCAGCATCCGTACTCGCACGGACTGATGGACGCCTTTCCTTCGCTGCTGGGCGCACCGCGTGTCTTGACCGGCATTGCTGGCAATCCGCCGTCCCTAGTGAATCCGCCGGGAGGCTGCCTGTTCGCCGCGCGCTGCGCGCAGGTCATGGACGCGTGTCGCAGTGTGCACCCCGAACTCCTCGAGGACGACGGGCGCGCGGTGCGTTGTCACCTATTCCATCCGGTGGCGTCGTGAGCGAGACCATCCTCGGCGTCGCGGGCCTGTCGCGCTTCTTTCGCGTGGGCGGATTCCGCTCTCGCGGTATCTTGCACGCGACTGATGACGTCTCCTTCACGGTCGGCGCGGGTGAGATCGTAGCGTTGGTGGGCGAGTCGGGTTCGGGCAAGTCAACAATCGCTCGCGTTCTCGCCGGCCTCTATCCGCCCACGGCAGGTTCGATCACCTTTGAGGGGCAATCGGTCGGGCGTCACTCGAGCCGACGGGTGCGCGGTCGCATGCCCATGGTGTTCCAGGATCCCTTCGGTTCGATCAATCCTGTGCTGCGAGTCGGGCATAGTCTCGAGCGATCGCTCAAACTGCACCGCAGGGAACTGAACGCCGTCACGCGCCACGAGGAGGCGATCACCCTTGTCGAGCGGGTCGGCCTGACCCCGGGAGCCGAGGTCCTACGTCGATTCCCCCACGAACTTTCCGGTGGTCAGCGCCAGCGGCTGGGCTTCGCGCAGGCGCTGGCGTCGCGTCCGTCGTTGATTCTGGCCGACGAGCCAGTCTCGATGCTGGACGTGTCAATCCGCATCGGACTACTTAACGTGATGAAAGACCTGCGTGACCGCGAGGGCGTCTCGCTCCTCTACATCACCCATGATCTCGCCAGCGCGCGCTACGTGGCAGATCGAATGATTGTCCTCTACGCCGGGCGCATCGTCGAAGAGGGGTTGACCGAAGAGGTCATCTCCTCACCCCAACACCCTTACACGCGCTTGCTGATGTCGACGGCTCCCGACCCACGACTGCCGTTGTCCGACGACGCGGGCCTGACCGACTTGGGTGAGCCGCCCAAGGTCATCAACCCCGGACCGGGCTGTCGCTTCGCACCGCGCTGTCCGCTCGCGATGGACCAGTGTCGCGCGTCGACGCCCACGGCAGTGGATCTCTCACCCACTCAGCGGGTCGCCTGCTACGCGGTCACGCCGTGAGCGGACTCCTGCCGCGACCGAGACTCTTCGCGCCGTTAGAGGGCGTGGTCACTTGGACCTCACCCTTGCGTGTGGTGGTCGATGCCGCCCTCGAGGGGGCCGCGCGGCGCTTCGGCGCGGACCTCGCCGGCGCTCTTGGCTGGGAGGTCATCGTCGACGTCGGGGACGCGGACGGTCAGATTGTGCTGCGCCAGGTAGGCGGCCTTGGCGACGAGGGCTATCGCCTGCACGTCGATGACGTGACGATCATCGAGACGACGTCGGCGGCGGGGGCGAGCTACGCGCTGACCACCCTTCGTCAGCTCGCCCCGGCACTCGCGTGGTCGAGAACACCCGCGATCGTGGGTTTCCTCGACGTCGCGCGCGCGAGCTGCGAGGACGCTCCGCTCTTCGCGTGGCGAGGGGTCCATCTCGACGTTGCGCGCCACTTCTTCGACGTGGCGACAGTGATGCGCTTTATCGACTTGATCGCCGCGCACCGGCTGAATCGCCTGCACTTGCACCTCAACGACGACCAGGGCTGGCGCGTCGAGGTGCCGGGGTGGCCGCAGCTCACGAGCGTAGGATCGACGCGCCGCTCCTCGCCGGTGGGCCACGAGCGCGACGGCCTCGACGACGGTGTGCCTCACGGTGGGTTCTTCACTGACGACGACCTGGTGAGCCTGCGCGAGTACGCGGCGAGCCGCCACGTCGTGATCGTTCCCGAGATTGACCTGCCGGGCCACGCTCAGGCGGCGATCGCCGCATACCCCGAGTTGGGCAACACGGACGAGACCCTTGAGGTGTGGACGCGCTGGGGGATCTCCGAGCACGTCCTCAACGTCGAGGAGGCGACCTTCGCCTTCGCCGAGGCGGCGGTCGGGCACGTTGCCGACCTCTTTCCCGCGAGCCCGGTGCACATCGGCGGTGACGAGTGTCCGACTGTCGAGTGGGAGAACAGTCCCGCGGCGCAGCGCGTGATGGCCGAACGGAGCCTCAAGTCGACGCGTGATCTCCAGGGCCTCTTCACAACGCGCCTCGGGACCTTGCTGCGACAGCGTGGGCATGAAGTACTCGCTTGGGACGAGGTTCTCGACGCCGACGTGCCGGACGGCACCGTGATCGTCGCCTGGCGCGAGGCCGCCAAGGGCGTCGAGGCGGCGCGCCGTGGATACGACGTCGTGATGGCGCCAATGCAGTCGCTCTACTTCGACTGGCTCAACAGCGACGACCCCGCAGAGCCCGTCGCCATCGCGCCGACACCTCACGTGACGACCTGGGAAAGCGTCTATGGCTTCGAGGTTGTCCCTGTGAGGCTCGAGGCGGAATTGGCCCACCACGTGCGTGGCGCCCAAGCTCAGCTCTGGACCGAGTACATCGCGACGCGCGAGCACCTGGACTACATGTCATTTCCGCGCCTGTGCGCATTCAGTGAGGTTGTCTGGGGGACCGCGGGCGATCTCGAGGAGTTCCGCGGCAGATTGCGGACACACCTGGCCCGCCTCGACGCCATGGGAATCGCCTATCGGGCGCTCGAGGGCTGATGGCTGCCGCGGCGACTATCGCGGCCATGCGCTCGGAACTCGCCCGGGAGCGCGCAGCAACCCCCGACGCGCTGCGTCGCGTCGACGTGGCGCAGATTGCCGGGACTCTCGTTGACCTCGGCCTAGTCGAGGACGATGTGCGCGAGGCCGTGAACCGCTGGGGTGACGTCGTGGCGAGCGAGGAGTGGACCAATTTGCTGGCGGGGATGCTCGCGATGGTCGAACGTCAACGCGGCCAGATCGATGAACCCATCGCTATCTGGGATGACCTCGATGACGCGGGTCCCCCGGGGCGGCTCTTCTACGTCTATCTCGTGGCGCTCGCGAGTGCCGGAACCCGCGCGTTCCTGCGCCGCGCGGGCTTTCCCGAGGGTGTGATACGCGATAGTCTCGCGACCTTCACGCGCCACGTTTCGTTGCATCAGCGCAAGCGCGCAAGTTTCGGGGTGGACGCCGGGTGGTGGATGGTGCCGCTGTTGCGCGGTGAGCTCGTCTCCGTCGGCAGCCTGCAATACCACCGGGTCACGCTCGGCGTGGGCAGCCTCGCGCCGCGTCCTTGGTACGGGATTGACGATGTCGAACGTCGTGGCATTGGCTTCGCTCCCGGCGATCCTTCGATTGGATTGCACATCCCTGACGGCGCGAATCTCTCTCCAATTGCGGTGATGGACTCGCTCGAGCGGGCACGATGCCTCTTCGAGCGAACCTGGCCCGTTGCCCAGCGCCGCTTGGTCACCTGTCAGTCCTGGATGCTTGACGATCGACTCGGTGACTGGATGGGCGAGGGGAACCTCGTCACGTTTCAGCGTCTCTTCACACTCGTGGACGAGTGGCACGACGACGACGAGGATGTGCGCGAATTCGTGTTCCGCCCGCGTGAGAGCGCTCGGGTGACGGCCCTTCAGGACGTGGTGACGCGTCTCCTGGAGAGCGGCGGCCACTGGCGCAATCGGACCGGGTGGATAGCCTGGGACGTGCGCGACGAGTGATGAGACCTGATGTCGTTAAATCGGTACTTTCTGACACGAAAGTGGGAAGAACCTGTGAAATTCTCTCAATAAATGGTTGCAACATGTTAAAAATTTACATAATCTGGACCCATGGACTCTAAGACTCGTCGGGGGATCATCGCTGAACGCCTTCGTCGCGAGGGTGAGGCGTCGATCGCCGAGCTCGCGGTGCACTTTGGCACGTCGGAGATGACCATCCGCCGCGACCTCGACCTGCTCGAGATGGAGGGGTTAGCGCGGCGCGCGCGCGGCGGCGCGATCTCGGTCCAGAGTCGATCCTTCGAGCCACCAGTCCTCCAGCGCGCGGCGCACCAGGCGGAGGCGAAGCGGCGCATCGGCGCCGCCGCGGCGGCGATGCTGCGCGAGAACGAGACCATCGTGCTCGACGTGGGAACCACCACCCACGAGATGGCCAAGGCGATCCCCGAGACCCTGTCTGTAACCGCGATCACCAGTTCGCTGTTGATCGCCACCGAGCTGGCGAGCAAGCCCCTCGTGCGCACGATCGTCACGGGGGGCGTGGTGCGCCACGGTGAGATGAGTCTGGTGGGTCTTCGGGCCATCAACTCCTTTGCGGACTTGCACTGTGATGCCGTGTTCCTCGGCGTGGCTGGCGTCAGTGAGGACGCCGGGCTGACCGAGTACAACCTCGACGACGCCGACGTTAAGCGTGCGGCACTCGCTTCGGGGCGACGCAAGATCGTGCTGGCGGACGCGTCCAAGATTGGTCGCGTCGCCCTCGTGACCATCGAGCCGGTCAGTGCGATCGACGTCCTGATTACCAATGCTTCACCCGACAACGAGGTCATCCGTCGCCTGCGCGACCAGGACGTCGAAGTCATCCACGTAGAGCCCTTCGCAGAGGAGAACGAATAGTGTCCCGGTTCCTCCAGTTATTTCCCAACGTCGCCAAGCCTCTCATCGCGATGGCTCACGTACCCCCGTTGCCGGGAACGCCACTCTACGACGCCGCGGCCGGCGTCCAAGGCCTAATTGATCACGTCAGGCGCGACACCGCGGTCCTGCTCGAGGGAGGATTCGACGCCGTTCTCTTCTGCAACGAGGGTGACCGGCCCTACCAGCTGCACGCCGGGCTCGAAGCTTCGGCGGTGATGACCCGCGTGGTCACCGAGTGCCGACCGAGCGATCGTCCATTCGGCGTGGACTTCCTGTGGGACGCGCAATGCGCGCTGGCGATCGGGGTCGCCACCGGGGCGGCGTTCATGCGCGAGGTCATCACCGGTTCCTGGGAGTCCGACATGGGTGCCTGGAACCCGGACGCCGCGGCGCTACTGCGCAATCGGCACAATTTTGGTCGCGACGACCTGGCGATCTTCGCCAACGTGACGCCCGAGTTTGCCTCGAGCATCGGCGGACGTTCACCCGCGCAGATGGCGCGCTCGACCGTCGTTTCGAGTTTGGCCGACGCGATCCTCGTCTCGGGTCCGATGGCGGGCAGCGAGCCCGACGTCGGGACCGTTGCCGACGTGCGCGACGCGCTCGATCCTTCGATCCCTGTGTTGCTGAACACCGGGGCCAAGGCCGGCACCATCCAGAGTTTCCTCAAGCACGCCGATGGCTGCATTGTCGGTAGCGACCTCAAGCGCGACGGCTACACGTGGAACGAGGTCGATCCCGAACGCGTCAAGCGCTTCGTTGACGCAGCACGAAGTGCCTGACCCGACCCTCCTGCTCGGAGTCGATCTGGGCTCCTCGGGGGTGAAGGCAGTGTTATTGGACCCGATTCGCGGGATCATCGCCTCGTCCTCGCGTGAGGTCGTACTCTTCAGCGACCACGTCGGGTGGGCCGAGGCCGACCCGGACCAGTGGTGGCGAGCGATCTGTGAACTGGTGCCTGAGCTGTTAGTACGTGCTACGGCGAGCGCGGGCGACGTGGCCGCGGTGGCGGTGTCCGGGATGGTGCCCGCAGTCCTCGTGACCGACGTGAACGGGCGGCCGCTGCGCCGGGCGATTCTCCAGAACGACGCGCGCGCGACGAGCGAGATCGCCGAACTCCGCACGGCTCTCGCCGGCGTCGACCTCTTGCACCTCACGGGATCGGTACTCTCCCAGCAGTCGGTGGCCCCCACACTGCTGTGGCTCGCTCGCCACGAGCCCGACGTCTGGACTCGCACCGCCGTCGTCCAGGGCTCGTACGACTGGCTCGCGCGCGCCCTCGGGGCCGAGGTGCACGTCGAAGAGAACTGGGCCCTTGAGAGCGGGCTCTTCGGACTGGATTGTGAGCCGCTATCGGAAGTCGTCGATGCGATATCCGCCAACGTGCCAACACTGCCGCCGGTGCGTGCGCCGGGTGAGGCGGTAGGCACGGTGAGTATGCGTGCCGCGCGCGAAACCGGTCTCGCCGCGGGAACGGTCATCATCGTCGGCGGGGCTGATCACGTCCTCTCGGCGTTTGGCGCGGGTCTCGTCGAGCCCGGTGATTGCCTGGTCAAGCTCGGCGGCGCTGGTGACATCCTCGCGGTCAGCGAGGACGTCTTCGTCGACGAGCGCCTCTATCTTGACAGGCATCCCCAGCCCGGGATCTGGCTGCCCAACGGCTGTATGGCGACGAGCGGGTCGCTGCTGCGCTGGGAGCAGTCGCTCCTCGACGAGGTCAGCCTGGCGGACCTCGACTCTGAGGCGGAGGCCAGCAGACCCGGAACACTGTTGGCGCTGCCATATTTCCTCGGCGAGAAGACGCCGCTGCACGATCCGGACCTGCGCGGGGCGATCCTGGGGCTGCATCTGGCCACGACGCGCGGCGACGTGCACCGCTCCTTCCTCGAGGCGATCGCCTACGGCTTTCGACATCACTTTGACGTCTTCGCCGACGGTGGCCTCGCGATCGGGCGTACGTGGGTCACCAATGGGGGATCGCGCTCTCGTTTGTGGCGCCAGATTCTCGCCGACGTTTTGAATCGCGACCTGGTGTCGATTATCGAGCACCCCGGGGCGTCATTTGGAGCCGCGGTCATCGCTGGTGTGGGCAGCGGCCTGATCGCCGACTGGAGTTACGTCGAGGGTGCTCTCGAGCCCGACGAGGTGATCTCGCCTGACCCCTCGCACGTCGCCCTCTACGAAGAGCGCTACCACCAGTTCCTGGAATTCACTGACGTGACCACGCCGCTGGCTCACGCCCTAGCAAGGAGACAAAATGGCTAATCCGATCGCGGTCGTGACGGGCGCCGGCAGCGGCATCGGCGCGGCCATCGCGCGCGAGCTCGCGCGCCGTGGGCACTACGTCGTCGCCACCGACGTCAACCTCGACGCGGCTGTGGCCG
>JAJZSX010000040.1 GCA_021849435.1 Actinomycetes bacterium
CCGATCTGAGTCTCGACTGGCGAGACACGGACACGAATTTCCAGGAGCCTGATTGGCCGGGTGACCCTAGGCGGGCCACGATTCGGCGCATCGCCGAGATGCTTGGCTCAATTCCTGGCGGCGACAGCGCGGTGGAGAAGTGGCTTCGCCACCTCACCTTCCATGTCGCAATTGCCAACCACGGCGCGCACGCGAAGAACGTTGCCCTCATGCACCTTTCGACGGGCACTGAGCTCGCACAGGTCTATGACGCGTTGCCCAACTTGTTTCAGGCGGGTCTCGTGAAGTGGGATCTCGCCTTGGCGGTCAATGGGACCTTTGATCATCGGAAACTTTCTGTCGAGAGCATTTTCGCGGAGGCGAATTCTTGGAGCGTGATCGCCGCGACCCGAGCGTCGGCGCTGGTCTCGAAGACACTCGTCGCTCTCGCCGGTGCGGTCACCGATATCACACCGCCCGCAGGAGTGTCAGAGCACATGGTCGAACACCTGCAGTGGAACGTGCGCCGACTCCTCGCTGGTCAAATGATCGGCGAGCCCAAGCTGTAACTTGGACCGTACGAGTGTGCGGGTAACCAGATGAATACGGCCGAACTTGAGCGGAGAGGAACTCTGCGATTTATCCCTCATACCCTCACCTTGAACGCTCTCTGGCACCCGATGAATTGAACTAATAAAACTATGAGGTTTACCGCATCATCGTGCGGTCGCGGCGTTTCGAAATCACTAACTCAGGGATCTTTGAACTAGAGGCTCAGAATGGCTAACAAGCTTCGGGTGGTGCTTGAAACCGGACCTAAAAGTAAGAAGGTTGTCGCCATCGCGCCGGACTGGCCAGGGCTTGAGCGCGGCGCGAAGACAGGTGAGGCGGCAATTGAAAGATTGCAACTCTACCTTCCACGTTACGCAACGGTCGCAATGCTGGCTGGAAAGGAAAAACAGTTTGCGGCGATCAAGGGCCTTGATCTCGTAGAGCAATACTCGGGAACGGGATCGACTGACTTCTGGGGCATCTCGTTCGCGTTTTCCCACATCGATGAGCAGGACATGCCGAATGCAGAATTTGAACACGAACTGAGCCTGATGCAGGCGTGCTGGACGTTCTTGCGTATTCCGGAGTTTCCGTACATCCGTTCCGGAGTTTTCGTACACGTCTCGTCGCAATCGAAGGCCGCGTAGCGGCCGACGCTGTTGTGAGATCACGTCCTCTTAACTCACCTCCTTCGCGTTCATCGTAGAGCAGGGCATCGGTGCGCCGACGCGGTGGCGCTTTTGTTTCAGTTTGATCGTTTGACGCTGCGCGTAGTTGATGATGTGGTGCGTTGGCGGCGAGAGTCTCCGACGAGCTCGAAGCGGTGCGATCGTTCCAGGAGCCGATCGAGTGTGGCGTCAGCGACGGTCTCGTCGCCGAGTGCTTCGTGCCAAAGATTGACCGGTAACTGGGAGGTGACGATCGTTGACTTGGCCGAGCGATCTTCCACCACTTCGAGCAGGTCGGCCGTCTGATTATTGGTGAACGGTCGCAGCAGAAAGTCGTCCAGGATCAAGATGTCGAAGCGCGCCAGGGAGTTCATCATTCGCGCGATCCGTCCGTCGCCTCGCGCAACGGCGAGGTCATTCAACAATCTCGGGGTTCGCACGTAGAGTGCGCTGTGACCACCTTGAATCGCGCTGTGAGCCAGGGCGCAGGCGAGATAGGTCTTGCCCACACCCGTTGGTCCGAGGATGATCACGTTGTGGTGATGCTCCACCCAGTCGGAGTTAACGAGCGACACGAACGTCGCCTTGTCGAGACCACGCGCGCTGGTGAAGTCAACGTCCTCAGCTGACGTGCCCGCCACGAGTTTGGCCGCCTTGAAGACCCGCTCCAGCCGCCGATTCTGTCGCTGGAGCAACTCAGCGTCAACCAACAGCCCGAGTCGTTCTTCGAAGCTAAGCGATGAGTAGTCGGGTTGTTCTCGTTGGGTGAGCAGTCCACTGGCCATGGCCGGCAGCCGCAGGGACCTAAGGCCCTCAATCGTGTTGTGGTTCAGCATGTTTCCTCTTTCATTGGTAGTAGTTCGCACCGCGGATATTGGAGTGTGTCGGGTTCGCGCGCGACGGCTCCTCGGCGAGAGGACGTTGGTCGAGGCCGTGTTGCAGGATCGAAGAGACGGACTTGTAAGAGAGTGAGTGGATCGCCAGTGAACGCGCGCACGCGGCTTCCAGTCGCTCGGAGCCGTAACGCTTCTCGAGTCGCAGCACGCCGATCGCGGAGCGGAACCCCTGTTCGGGGTGCGGTCGAGCCGCCAGCAGCGCCTCGATGAACTGGGCCGTCGACGGCCCGGTCTTCTCGGCCCAGTGCAAAATGCGACTCGGCGTCCACTGCGCGTGGCGGCGGTGCGAACTTGGCATGTGCGCTGGCTCGGTGACGGCAACGCCCTTGGCGTAACTGCGTTTGTGGCTGGCCACGCGAGCGTTCTTCGCGAAGATCTCCACCACGTTCGCGCTCGTGCGCACGTCGAGAATGCAACCCACCAGGTGGTAAGGGACGCTGTAAAAATTACGGTCAATCTGCAGGTGATAATCGAGGCTCACCCTGGCTTTGGTCCAGAGCGCAAAGTCGTAACGTGTGGCGGGCAGCGGGTGAAGCGCTGGTTGGTCGATCTCAGCAAAGACACTCGCGCGCGATCCTTCCATCTTCTTGAAGGGACGCTGGTTGATGCGCTCCACCAGCTCACCAATGCGCTCGTTGAGTGCCCCGAGCGACGTGAAGCGCTCCTTGCGCAGGGCCATGATGATCCAGCGCTCGGCGATCTGCACCGCGACTTCGACCTTGGCCTTGTCGCGCGGTTTGTAGGGGCGCGCGGGAATGATCACGACGCCGTAGTGCTGGGCCATTTCCTGGTAGGTGGCGTTCACGTCCGCTTCGTAGCGGTGAGGTTTCGTGACGCCTGAGCGTAAGTTATCCGGCACGCAAATAGCGGGGCATCCACCGTAAGACTCGAAGGCATTCTCGTGCGCGTGACACCAGTGCACGAGTTCCTGGGAACGCAGCGCCTCGGCGTAGAGGTAGTTGGATGCACCGAGCACCGCGACGAACAACTCGGCGTGAAAACTCACCGTAAGATCACGCTTGTCGTAGATGGGGATGGTGAGTCCGGGGAAGTCGACGAACATCTTCTCGCCGGCCTTGTGGTCCTGGCGCATCGTCACGTCGAGCTTCTTGCGCCACGTCCGGTAGAGCAGGCAGAACTGGCTGTATTCGTAACCGTCGGGGTGCAGCTCGCGATATTCGACCCAGAGCAACATGAGCGTCATGCCCTTTTTGGGGAGCTCCTTCTTGATCATCGCGTAGTCGGGTTCGGGGCGATCTCGTGGGACACTCGCGCTCGAGCCGAACAGCCTGGTCTCGAGCGCGTCGTCGTCGGCTAACTCCTCGGGCAGCGGCCACGAGTCGATTCCCGCGTCGCGGGCGCGACGGACGTAATCGGCCACGGTCGTGTGCGGAATCGCCAGGGACAGGGCCACCTGGCGAAGGCTCAGCTGATCGCCGAGTCGCAGTCGTAGAACGTCACGGATCTTTCGCATGGTTGTATGGGGACGGGGCACCGGCAACTCCTCTGATCGTGGATGATCAAAGAAGTGTTGCCGGTGCCCTCACCTCACAACAGCGCCGACGTCAGCCACCTCCGGGGTGTACGAAAACTCCGGAATCGCTGTACGGATTCAATCGCAACGGGTGTACGAAAACCTTCGGAATCCGCACGTTCTTCGATGACGTCCGTGCGCGGGTGTCGGCCGCGATGCAAAAGGGTCCGCGAGGTGGCGGTCGTGACCGAGACCGGATCGTACTTCATGTCCTCGGCGTCGAACAGGAGTGGGCACAGAAAGTTGGAGTGCACACCCCTCTGGGTGCGTTGGTAACCGACGTTAAGGGATTGAAGAAGTATCGCGACGCCTATTGCGCGGCGCTTCGGGTCTTCCACGCCGAGGGCAAGATGGCGCGCACCTGGCCATTGCGGTTCCTGATCCGACACACTGCGTATCACACGTTGGATCACTCCTGGGAGATGGAAGACAAGGACCTGACCCTGTGACCGAAACCCTCCTTGTCAATCAGCCGCCAGTCATCGGTAGCGGACGGACAACCAGGTTCGTCGTTGAGGCCTCCGAATAGAGCCGGTCCGCGATGCAATGCGGGCACGATGTGGCTAAACGTCGCCGTCGTTGTGTATGTCCTACCTGATGGAAAGGAGTGCAAAAGGAATCTAAACATCGTCATACCACCACTGTTTGACTTGGTGAGGGCCGCGATCTTGGTCCTGAGGTCATCGTTTTCGAACAACGGAAGCGGGCGTGGATTGCGCCGTAAGGTAGAAATGCGGCGTGAGTGACGTCGCTCTTGGGAAATTCAGTGCACCACCAGCAGTTTGAGAACGCGCGAACGGGAGATCCAATTGATACGCAAAGCTGTCATTGCAGCAGCTGGTCTGGGAACGCGATTCCTCCCTCAGACCAAGGCGATGCCGAAGGAAATGCTGCCGATCCTTGACAAACCGATCATTCAGTACATCGTCGAGGAACTCGTCGAGGCCGGCATCGAAGACATCGTTATCGTTACGGGGTACCACAAGCGCTCGATCGAGGACCACTTCGCGGAACCGAGTCAGGAACTTGTAGCTGCCCTCAAGGGGCCGAAGAAGAAGCAGTTACGGGAAGTCGAGCACATCGCCAACTTGGCGAATTTTGCCTACATGCGGCAAAAGGGTCCCGACGGTAACGGCACACCTCTCCTTAATGCCGCGCACCTAATCGGTGATGAGCCTTTCATCTACACCTTCGGGGACGACTTCATCCGCGCTACTCCTGGGCGATTCAGCCAGATGGTCGCACTCCACGAGCGTACCGGTCTCGGAGTGCTGTCGTGTATCCGCGCGGACGGTGACGAGGACTACACACGCTACGGGTACGTGGGGGGCAAGGAAATCGAGCCGGGCATCGTGAAAATTGAATCGATTGTCGAGAAGCCCGGCCGCTCCAACGCGCCGTCAAATCTCGCGAGCGTGAGCAGTTACCTCTTCACACCGACGATTTTAGGGTGCCTCAGCGATCGTGTCGCCGAACTTCGCCCTGGCGACGAACTATCGCTGCAAGACGCAATGCAGCTCTCGATCGATAACGGTAACTTCCTTCTCGGCTATGAGATCGAGAATGCTCGCTATTTCGACACGGGCGACAAACTCGAGTATTTGAAGACGATCATCGATCTAGGTCTTGAGGACGAGAATATCGGCCCCGCGCTCCGGGAGCATTTCACCCAGTCGCTCGATTCGCACGGTCCTTCGGGGGATCACCGTCGAGCGAGTTCACGACCCGGGCGGTAGCGGTCGAAGTGAATCTGCCACACGTGGCGTCGGGTTGGTTCGCCGTCGCTACGCAAGCCGGCCGCCTTCTGTGAGAGGAGCGTCCTTAGGAGTTAGCCGACGTGCTCATCCGATTTGGTGTGCGGATCGTCTAACTCCGAGACGGTGCGAGCTGCTCAGCCTCTCGTCAAATCGTTGCGTTCAATCGTCGATCACCGTGCACCGTGTCACGCGGTCTCACCTCGAGACCTTCAAATTCGGTGATGGCGAATCCAGGTCACGGTCACGTTGAGGACCGTTACGATGGTTGCTTGATGAAAGTAAGTTCTAAGCGCTCTAACCGGTCGGAATCCGCCAGCGCGATTGACCAACTCCAGGTCGGGCTCCAGTCGATAACTCAGTCGCTCACGCGTGCGAAGATGCACGAGCGACTATTGCGCGAGGCCGGGCTTCGCATTGATCGCGCCTCAATCATCATCTTGTTCAAGCTGTACCGTCGAGGTGGCGATGCCATGCGCGTCTCAGATATCGCGATGCTCGTCGGCGTGGACACACCCGCGGTGACGAGGAAGATCCAACAGTTGGAGCAACAGGGCTTCGTCAATCGACTCGCGGACCCCTCCGACCGACGGGCCGTGCTCATCGCGCTCACCGCGGAAGGGCGCGGCGTCGTCGATCGAATCCTTCGCGTCCATCGCGAGATGTTGGTTCGCCTCGTGACCGAATGGAGCGAAACGGAATTGGCGACTTTTGCGTCGCAGCTCACGAAATTTACCGAATCCTTGACTACTGAAGTGGAGAGTTACCTTGACTAGCGCCGCACCTCGCGATACCAGTATCCCGACCGAGCACGAGATCACGCCTGACGAGCATCGACGAATACTCGTAATCCTCATGGCACTGATGCTCGGGATGTTCCTTGCCGCGCTCGACCAGACGATTGTCGCGACGGCACTACCGACCATTGCCGCAGACCTTCACGGACTGAACCATCTTTCCTGGGTGGTGACGGCGTACCTCATCACGTCGACCATCTCACTGCCACTGTGGGGCAAGTTCGGCGACCTGTGGGGTCGTAAAGGGTTCTTCCAGCTCTCCGTCGTCATCTTCCTACTCGGATCGGCGCTATCGGGACTCTCGCAGAACATGTTGGAGTTGATCGCGTTTCGATCCATTCAGGGGCTTGGCGCTGGTGGCTTGATGGTCGGGTCACAGGCAATCATCGGCGACGTCATTCCACCCCGTCAACGCGGACGGTACATGGGCTACTTCGGTGCGGTCTTCGGTCTCTCGAGCGTGCTTGGGCCGCTGGCGGGCGGCTGGTTGACCCAGCACGCGTCGTGGCGCTGGATCTTCTATATCAACGTGCCAATCGGAGCGGTCGCGCTCGTCGTAATCGCTGCCGTGCTGCACGTTCCAGCCCGCCGCTTGTCACACCGCATCGACTGGTGGGGTACCAGCCTCCTCTCGGCGGGCGTGATCGGACTGATCCTGGTCACGACCTGGGGCGGGAGCCAATACTCATGGCACTCCGCGATCATCGTGTGGCTCAGCGTGGCGAGCGTCTTGCTGTTGCTCGCGTTCGTCTACGTAGAGACCAAGGCGGCTGAGCCAATCGTGCCGATGGGACTGTTCAGAAATGGGACCTTCAGCGCGGCGTCGGCCGTGGGATTTGTTATCGGTTTCACGATGTTCGGGTCAATCGTCTACCTGCCGCTCTACTTGCAGGTGGTGCACGGTTCGTCGCCAACCCGGTCGGGTCTTGAGCTCTTGCCGATGGTCACGGGCATGCTGATCACATTCATCATCAGCGGAAGGCTTGTGTCGCGGACAGGCCGATACAAGGTCTTTCCGATCGTCGGAACGGCAATCGTGGCGATCGGAATGGTCGCGCTCTCCCACCTGGGGCCCACGAGTCCTTTCTCGACGGCGGCACTCTATATGTTCGTCATCGGCTTCGGAATGGGTCTCGTGATGCAGGTCCTCGTGGTCGCGGTGCAGAATTCGGTGCCGCACGAGCAGCTGGGAACCGCCACCGCCACCGCGACGTTCTTCCGATCCATCGGCGGTGCCTTTGGGGTCGCGCTCTTTGGCTCGGTCTTTAATAGTCGTCTACTCGAACAGCTCCACGCACACGCGACGGCCCAGCAGTTGGCGATGCTCGGTGGTGGATCGATTTCGGCGAACCCCGCACAGATCGACCAGCTGCCGCCAGCCGCCCACACGATTGTGATCGATGCGTTCAGTTCAGGCCTCCAGCGGGTGTTCTTAGTGGCGGCACCCGTAGCGGTGCTGGCCTTCGCACTGTCCTGGTTGATGAAAGAGATTCCGCTGCGAACGCACGCGCATCTTGCGCCCTCCAGCGTTGATGACGATGAGGCCGCGCCGGTTGTCGCGTTTGATGCACCGGGCGAGTTCGGGCTGTAGAGCTAACCACCCCTGGGATCAGGCAACCCGGTTCCCATCACCTCGATGCACGACCGCCACATCGTTGACCTAAGGCCCTACGGGATTAGTCGACGACGACAGTAGAACTGATGGTGCGAGAATGAGGAATCAGCGCGAGCCTCGCTGCGAGGTGACGCACTGCGATGACGAGAACGGTGGCCGATGAAAGATGAGACGTTACAGCGTGCGCTGAAGCGATACGACGTTTCCCCCCATCTCGTGTTCTGGGAGACCACCAAGGCGTGTTCACTCGCGTGTCGCCACTGTCGCGCCTCCGCACAGACCGAGCCCTTGCCGGGCGAGCTCTCCACGGACGAGGGGCGCGACCTGATCGACCAGATCGCAGCGATGGAAGGCGCGGTGCCGATCCTGGTCTTCACGGGCGGAGACTGTTTCGAACGAGCTGACCTTGAGGGTCTGGTCAGTTATGCCCGATCACGGGGCGTGCGCGTAGGGATCGCCCCGTCCGTGACCGAACGACTGACGCGTGAGAACCTGCAGCGGATGTACGAACTCGGAGTTCGCAGTGTCTCGATCTCACTCGACGGGTCCGGTCCCCAGTCCCATGACGCCGTACGCGGCATACCTGGGCATTTCGATCGGACGATGGCCGCGCTCGCGATGATGCGGGACATGGGCTTTCGTCTGCAGGTCAATACCACCGTCATGAATCGCAACGCCCACGAGCTCGCGGACGTCCTGTCGCTCTTGCGCTCCGTCGGGGTCTCGATCTGGGAGGTCTTCTTCCTCGTCGGGGTGGGGCGAGGAGTCGACGTCCAAGAGATCTCGGCCCGTGACGCTGAAGACGTGTGCCACTTTCTGGTCGACGCGACGACGTTTGGCATGACGGTGCGGACGGTCGAGGCTCCGTTCTTCCGTCGCGTCCAGGCCGAGCGCGAGGCCGTCGGTGGTGAAGACCCCGCACGCACATTCATGCTCGGACCGCTCTACTCGACGTTGCGCCAGCGAATCGACCAGGAGGATCGGGGCGACGTTCGTACCACGCGGAGCCACTCGCTCGCTACCGGTGACGGACGAGGAATCATCTTCGTCGGTCACGACGGCGAGGTTCACGCGTCGGGCTTCCTTCCGGTGACCCTGGGCAACGTCCGCCAAACTCCGCTTAGCGAAATTTATCAATCGAACCCGCTACTGACCACGATTCGCGCCGGCAACCTCGAAGGTGGATGTGGACGTTGTGACTTCTATCGACTCTGTGGGGGATCGCGTGCGCGGGCCTACGTGAGAACGGGCAACGTGCTTGGCGAAGACCCACTCTGTCTGCGCAGCGACGCGGCCAAGCGGATCCCGCTCACACTCAGCTGAAGCGAGGAAAATCGCCCGAGGGTGGCTCGGGTCGTGCGAGACTAGTTCGATGCGGCGCGCACGAATCATTCCGTGGCGGCGCGCCACCGGTCCCGTAGCGGTCGCGGCGCTGGGCGCCGTTATTCTCGTCGTCACGTTCGCCCTCGACTCTCGAGCGGCACGGTCATCCGCGGATCAAGTCTGGTCGCCGTTCGTCCTCGTGACCGGCCTGCTACTCATCGGACTAGTCGCGAACGACGATGGTGTCTTTGAGTGGCTGGGTGCGACGTTGACCAGGATCTCCGCACGGGGGCCCGTGGTGTTCGCTGGTGCGGCGACGATGATCGTCGCGGTCACGGCAGTGCTGAACTTGGATACGGCCGTCGCATTCCTGACACCCGTTTTGATCCACACGTCACGACGGCGCGGCGGGGACGATGCGCCGTGGCTCTACGGGGTGCTGTTGCTCGCGAACGCCGGATCGCTGTGGTTGCCGGGATCCAACCTCACCAACCTGATCGTGCTCGGGCATCTCCACCTCACGGGCGCCGCCTTCGCCGCGCGCATGTGGGCTCCAGCGTTGGGCGCGAGCTTCGTTAGCGCCCTGGTAGTGGCGATACTCGGACGCGACGCGTTGGTCACGAGCGAAGTTCAAGGTCCCGTCAGTTCACCGTCAGTCGGGGTGGGGGCGCTCGCGGTTCTGGCGGCGGTGCTCGCCGTGGTGCTGCTCAGCAACGCCGCGCTCCCCGTCGCATTGATCGGCCTGCTCGCAGTGGGGTGGCATCTCGCGCATCGTCGGGTCGAGTTTCGCGACGTCGTCGCGGTCGTAGGGCCTGGTGCACTGATCGGACTCTTCGCGATCGCGACGGCGTTGGGAACCGTGGGGCGTGTTTGGTCATTTCCGTCTCAAGCGCTGCACCACGCGAACACGACCGTGACTGCCGTAACGGCATCCGTCGCTTCGGTACTCGTGAACAACCTTCCCGCGGCATCGATCTTCGCGGCGCGCGTACCCTCGCACCCGTTCGCCCTCCTCATCGGGCTGAACCTCGGACCTAACCTCGCTGCGACCGGTTCACTGGCGTGGCTGCTCTGGTGGCGCAGTGCTCGTGGCGCGGGCGCGACGCCGTCGCTCGCACGTGCGAGTCGATGGGGGGCCGTTGTCACGCCGCTCAGTCTGGTCGCGTCGCTCGCGCTCCTAGCGTTGAGCGGACGGTCGTGAAGGTGCGAGTGTTCCAGTGAACCGCGGGTCCATGTCCACCGCTCACGCGGTGGAAGGCGGGGACGTGGTCGGTTGGGGCCGGTGTGCGACGTGGCACCACCGGACGTGCGCCAATCCAACTCGTTAGAGTGCACTCGGTCGCAGCGATGACCGATGACCGATGACCGAGGAGTGACGATGAATCGACAGATTGTCTTACGAAAGCGGCCGCACGGCGTCATCGACGAATTGACGACTGAGCTCGTCGAAGTCCCTGAGCCATTGTGCGGGCCGGGCGAGGCGCTCGTGAAGGTTGGCATGCTCTCCATCGACCCGACGATTCGGACGTGGATGAACGATGCACCGGGCTATCTGGCGCCAATCGAGATTGGTGCGGTGATCCGCTCGAGTGGAACGGGCGTGGTCGTGGCGAGTCAGAGCGACCGGTACCGCGTCGGCGACATCGTGTTCGGAATGACCAATTGGCAGGAGTGGGTCATCGCCGATGACGCCAATCGGTTCTCGGTCGTTCCACCGGACCTCGGCCTCGATCTGGCAACCGCGATGAACGTCCTCGGAGTAACGGGAATCACCGCGTACTTCGGTCTTCTGGAAGTCGGCGAGTTCCGACCCGGCGACGTGGTGGTGGTCTCGGGCGCCGCGGGCGCCACGGGTTCGGTGGTGGGTCAACTCGCTCGAGCCCGTGGCGCCGCACGTGTCGTAGGTATCGCTGGCGGTCCCGACAAGTGCGCCGACGTCGTGGAGCGGTACGGTTTCGACGAGTGTCTCGACTATCGCGAGCCGCGACTGTCGTCGCGGCTGCGGTCCGCCTGTCCCGACGGTGTCGACCTCTACTTTGACAACGTTGGTGGCGAGGTGCTGGACGCGGCGCTCGCGTCGATTGCGATGCGTGGCCGTGTCGTGCTCTGCGGGGCGATATCGCAGTACAACGAGGCGGGTCAGCAGCGCGGGATCGCGAACACGTCAATGCTCATCATGCGCCGCGCGTCGATGCGCGGATTCATCGTGCTCGACTTTGTCGACCGATACCCCGAGGCCCAGGCCGTGCTCGCGTCGATGGTCCACGATGGCACCCTCCAGCACCGCGAACACCTGGTGGCGGGGCTGGAGAACGCGCCTGACGCGCTCAATCTACTCTTCACTGGTGGAAACCTCGGCAAGACGCTAGTCGTTGTCGACGAGAGCGTCTCACTTGCCTGAGACGACAGATCCACCACTTGACGCCCACCCACCACGCGCGGTGGCCGTGCTGTTCGCGGTAGCTCTCGTGGCCGGGTTCGCCCAGTTTGGGGCGATCTCCTCCCTGAACGACGTGGCTCGTCATTTCGGCCACGTGGTCGCCACCGGTCATTCGCTTAAGAGTGCCGTGGGGCTGTCGGGCTCGGAGCTGGGTGTTGGTTTGGCCATCCTGCGGCTCGCGTCACTGGGTGCGCTGCCGCTCGCGTCACTCGCCGATCGATGGGGTCGGCTGCGAATCCTGCGCGACACGCTCGCGGTGGGACTGCTCGTGACCGCGGCCGCTGCGCTCAGTCCGAGTTACTGGTTCTTCGTCGCGAGTTTCGCGCTCGCA
>JAJZSX010000041.1:0-8910 GCA_021849435.1 Actinomycetes bacterium
GGCCCCGGCGCGGCCCAAGACCCCCGCGGTGGCGCGTCGCACTCCGGTGGCGACCTCCACCGTCCCTCCGAAGCACGTGGCCGCCGTGAAGTCAACCACGCCGGCACAGCCGGCCAAGAAGGGTCCGAGCGCCGCTGCCCGAGCGCTGATGAACTCGCTCAACCCGTCGAGCAACATCGCCCCGTCGCCCAACTTCCTCAGTTCGGGTTCGTGCTACAAGGCCAACGGCGCCTGGGTGTGCGAAAACCCGTGCATCACATCGTCGCTGACCTGGCCTACGTTCACTAACGCTCCGGCCTGCACCAACTACGTGCTCGAAGCGATCAATAACGCGCGCACTGTGGAGGGCCTCGGACCGATGACCCTGCCCTCCAACTGGTATTCATTGACGACGGGCCAGCAACTCTTCGTCGTGACCAACCTCGAGCGCACGGCGCGCGGTCTACCTCCCTACCTCGGAATCAACGCCGCCCTGTCGGCTGAGGCCCAGCACGCTGCGGCCACCAACAACGACCCCGGTATCGCGGCGGGTTTTGCGATCGGCAACAACTCTCAGGGCACTCCGGGAATGGGCGCGGCCTGGAGCGGCGGCTTCTCGGTCCTCGCGGCGGACTACATCTGGATGTACGACGACGGCTGGTCAGGTTCGCGCTCGGCGACTTCGAACATCGCCTGCACCTCGCCTTCGGCGGCGGGCTGCTGGGGACACCGCGACGAGCTGCTCGGCTACGACCCGGGTTACAACTACGGCGTGGGGCTGGACGCGACGAACGTGGAAGTCGGTGTCGGCTTCACGATCGTCGGAAGGTCGGGTTCGTTCGTGGTGCTGGTCGAACTGCCCAAGGCCGCGCCGCCGGCGATGACCTTCACCTGGGCTGCCAACGTGGTGCCCTACCTCTAGATCAGTCGTCGCCTTCGGGATCGACTTCGTCGACGGTCTCGGTTCTCGAGTGTTGCGGTGCTTCACTGATGTCCGAGCGCAGGTGGCCGATACCCGAGCCGAGCATGATCGAGTTGGGGATCTTGATAACGCCGTCTTCGGTCATCACCGTGACGTAGGTCAGGCCGCTACCTAGGACGTGCACGTCGATCACGCCGAGTGTGCCCGAGCGGATTCTGATGTCGTCGCCCACCGAGAACGGCCGAGCGAAGAGCAAGACCACTGCGGCGAAGATGTTCGAGAGGCTCTGTTGGGCCGCAATGCCAAGGATCACGCCCGTGAGCCCGGCGCCGATCAGAAGTCGTCCGAGCGACGCTCCGAGCACCGCGAACGCGGCGAAGATCAGGACGACTATGCCAAGGCCGTTGACGACGAGCCGCAACGCGCCGCCGGCACCGGGATTCCCGCGGCGCGTCAGTAATCGGCTCAGTGCGGAGCCGATGCGGCGAATGGCCCACGAGCCCGTGACGAGCAGCGCGATCACGCACGCGAACTCGACGACGTGAGAGTACGACGCGTGGGGTCGGAATCGGCCGAAGTGCGAACCGAACACCACCGCGGCGATCGCCGCCAGCCCCAGGACGACGCCTTCGAACCACTCACGTGGAGAATTCGATGACGAGTGTTCGAGCGGCGCCATGGATGTCACTGTACCGAGCGGGCGATGACTCCCGGTACGTACTTCATCGGGTGGCCGTGCCTCGAAAAGGACATGAATTGGCAAGTGACGAGGGCTAACGTCGGTTTCGTACGCAACGTCGCGCGAGCGGGAGTCACAACCGATGGACCTTGATCTGGTCGAGATCCGCGTCGCGGCGTCGGTGAAGGGTCTGCTCAAGCGCCCCGTCGCCTTCGTAAGGTCTCGTCGGCACCGCCCCGAAGTTCTCTACGGGTTGTTGGCGGTGAGCATCGCGGCCTACGTCGACTGGTTCATCACGTTGTCGATGCGCATGTACTACGGCTACAACTACCCGCCCTTCGACCTGTCGATTTTCAACCAAGGACTGTGGCTGCTCGCCCACGGGCACAGCCCCTTCGTCACGGTCATGGGTCGCAATCTCTTCGGCGACCACACGTCGTTCATTCTGCTTCCCTTGGTCGTCATCTATCGCCTCTTCCCTGAGCCCCAGGGGATCCTCATCCTCCAAACCCTGGCCCTCGCCAGCGCAGCGATTCCGATCTATTTGATTGCACTCAAGCGGCTCTCGAGCATCTGGCAGTCGAGCGCCCTCGCAGCCGCGTTCTTACTCAATCCGATTCTCCAGCAGGGAAACCTCGATCAGTTTCACCCGGAGGCGTTCCAGGTGTTGATCATCAGCTGGGCGATCTACGCGGCGCTCGAGTGGCGTCCGGATCTCTTGGCGGTGATGTTCCTTCTCGCCCTCATGGTCAAGGAGGACGCCGTCATGTTGGTCTTGCCACTCGCCATCTGGGTGGCCATTCGTCGCGACCGGCGAACCGGCGTTAGCCTCGCGCTCGCAGCACTTGCCTGGGCCGCCCTCGCGAACTACGTGGTGATTCCGGGCTTCCTTCACGCGTCGAGCTTCTACGCCGGTCGACTGCCCTTCGGCGGCGTCCACGGAACCTTGGCAACCCTGGTGCATAACCCCGGCGCGCTCTTCTCCTACCTGGTTTCCCAGGGTCGTCCGTTCTATCTCTGGCAGCTGGGCGCGACGGTCGGCTTCGGGTTTCTCCTCGCACCCGAGATCGCCGCGCTGGGCTCTCTCGTCGTCTTCGAGAACGTCCTCAGCAACGACGTCTACATGCACCAGATCCTCTACCAGTATTCGCTACCGCTCACTCCCATCCTGGTGATCGGGACCGTGACGGCGATCGCGAGGCTGCGGCGCGTGCGTTACCGCCGGCTGGTTGTGGGCGCGGTGTTCGCGAGCGCGGTGTGGACGTCTGCGGTGTGGGGCTTCGCGCCCTTCTCCGTGAATCGCGTGGTGGCCTACCAACCTCCAGCGGCGACCCAGGCCCTCAAGGCGCTCGAGGCTCGGATTCCATCGAACGCATCGGTGTGCGCGTGGTATCCGCTGGTGTCGCACCTTGACCAGCGAACGAGCGTCTACGTCTGGCCCACCCCCTTCTCAGCGCAGAACTGGGGACTGCTCAACACGTCGGGTCAGTGGCTGCCTCGGTCCCGCACCGTGAAGTACCTCCTGCTGCCCTCGTCCCTCGACGCCTCTGACAACCTCGACGTGTTCGTGAAGATCGCACCGTACTTCAGGGCGGTCGAGTCCCTCGACGGGTTCACCCTCTACGCGCGACGGCACTGAAACTCACACGTCGCATTCGAAAGCTCACAAGACGCGATCCGACCACTGCGACCTAGCATCTCGATGAACGGGTGCGCATGAGTGGTTCACCGCGAGACGTGGGCGCGATCACGCTGTTCAGCGACGACCTCGAGGGGTCGAAGTCGTTCTACGCTGAAGCCCCGGATAGAAGCTTCTCGTCGCGGAAGAGATCTCGGCCGCCTTCGACGAGGGTAAATCGATCGTGAACGTACTTCGCGAAGAGTAGGAGGGACGTCTCATCGCGCCCGCCGCAGTAGCGTCGCGCGCGGCAGGCGCATGCAGCTGAGCATCTTCATCAACGACGTCGGCCGTGCGACGCGTTGCACGCTTCCGGCATCGTCGTCGCGAAGGGTCCGATTGACCGTCCCTGGGGAATGCGCCTCGCGACCTTCCACGACCCGTCGAGTCCCGTCTGGGGGATCGCGGGAGAAATCGCTGACTCTTGATCCTCTAGGGGCGAGCAAGAACCTCGTTGCTGGGCACCATGAAGATCCCGTCGACGTCCTCGGCCCAGTCGTGGAAGGCGCGAGAGATCTCCTCGAGTTCGTCGCGCGTGGCCAGTGCGTACTCGAGGCTCTGGCAGGCGAACTCGCTTTCCAGGATCCGATCGGCCCAGAGCCCGCCCCACCAAGCGCGCTCGGCGGGTGTCGCGTAGGTCCAGGTCGATGAAGAGACGCGCTCGATGGAGAATCCGGCCTGGCGCACCCACATGTGCAGGTAGCGCCCGGCGTTGGGCTCGGTGTGGTTCGCTCGCGCGAGACGTTGATAGAGCGCCATCCATCTCGTGAGCCGCTCGTCGTCGGGCGCCCAGGTGAAGGCGCCGTAGTCGGCCTCGCGCACTGCGAGTAGACCGCCCCGGCGAAGGACCCGGCGCATGTCGGAGAGAACTGCCACCGGATCGCTCGTGTGCTGGAGGACCTGGTGGGCGTAGGCAACGTCGAAGGACCCGTCGGCGAAGTCGAGGTGATAGCCGTCGCCCACGACGAAGTCGACGTTCCCGACGCCCTCGCGTGGGGTGTGCTGCGTCGCGAGCTCGATCGCGGCCGCGGCGACGTCGACGCCGGTGACGTGACCGTCGGGCACGTGTCGGGCCAGGTCGATCGTGATGTTGCCCGGCCCGCAACCCACGTCGAGCACCTTCTGATCAGGGAGGAGATGCGAGAGCAGGAAGCCCGCCGAGTTCTCGGCGGTTCGCCAGAGATGGCTGCGCAACACGGATTCGTGGTGGCCGTGGCTGTAGCGATCGCGCGTCGTCATCGTCTCACTATGGCAGGCAGTGCCCCTCTGAGTAGTACTCAGTTTCGAAAACAGGGTCGAGTTTGAGTGGTGGTCAGTCACCCGGTGTGACTATTCCAAGGCAGTCCTTAAGTTCTACCAATTGGCACTTTGCCAGCGGTTCGTAACTCTACGACCCCTTGATCAGGTAGTACGACATCTTCTGCGTGGTCACCGGAGGGCTCGGGCGCACTCGGAAGTGAAGTTTTCACCACTTTTCAGAAGGAACTTTCCAATTTGGCTTGACGGGTCAATTCGAAAATGATAGAAACTTTCAAACTTGATCGGTCGAGTGGTCGACAAGACGTCCTGGGGGGGAGTGTCAGTGACGCAGTTCTGGCTGTCATTCGGATTCGGTCTGTCGACCGCATCTGTCTTGGCCGTGGCCGCCGTGGGGTTGAGCCTGCAGTTCGGTGTGACGAACTACATCAACTTCGCCTACGGCGACTTCATGGCCCTCGGCGCGTTCGTCTCGTACGCGCTCAACAACGAGATACTTCACCTCAACATCTGGGAGGCGATGATCGGGGGCTCGCTCTTCATGGGTGTCGTCGCGGTCATCTTGAATCGGATCCTGCTGAGTCCTTTCGCGCGGCGCTTCTCCAAGACCTTCTACGTGCTGATCGTCACCTTCGGCCTATCGCTGATCATGCTGAACCTCCTCTCGGCGATCTGGGGCGACAACGTGCGCTTCTACAACATGACCATCGAGCGCGTCATCCACGTTGGCCCCATGTTGCTGACCAAGAACCAGCTCATCGTGATGGCCCTCTCCGTTGTCTTGATGCTCGGCGTGCACACGATGCTTAAGACGACGCGCCTGGGCAAGTCGATGCGAGCGATGTCGGACAACTCGACGCTCGCCATGACGAGCGGCATTGACACCAAGCGCATCACCACCATCACCTGGTTCCTCTCGGGGACCATGGCCGGACTCGCCGGCACGGTGCTCGGCATCACGGAGGGAAACCTCACGCCGGCCGCTGGCGAGCTCTTCTTGTTCGTCATCTTCGCCGCGGTGATCGTCGGCGGGGTCGGCTCGATCTATGGCGCCATGGCTGGCGCGGTGATCATCGGTCTGGCCACCGAGGTGTCAGCGGCCTTCATCAACCCGGCCTACAAGCTCGACACGGCGTTCGTGATCCTCATCCTCACCCTGCTCTTCAGGCCGAACGGCGTTCTCGCCCGTACCGGAAAGGCGTAAGACGATGTCCGCGCTCTGGCTCTACGTTTTCACCCTCATCTTCTTCCTGTTCGATTACTTCATCCTGGCGATGGGGCTCAACATCCAGTACGGCGAGACGGGAATCCTCAACTTCGCCTACATCGGATTCGTCGCGATCGGCGCCTACATGACCGGCGCGGTCTCCATGCCCAATTCGGCGGGCACGGGACTGCACTACATCCTGGGGCTCAACATGCCCTTTCCCTTCAACCTGCTGGTCGGCGGGCTCTCGGCGATGGTGGTGTCGGTGCTGGTGGCCTTCATCGCCCTACGACGCCTGCGAACCGACTACCTGGCGATGGTGCTGATCTCACTGTCGCTGGTGTTCTATGACATCTGCAACAACTACGTGCCACTCTTCAATGGCGCCGACGGCCTCTACAACGTGCCCTCACCGCTCGCTGGCGTGCTGCACCTAACGACTAACAGCTTCACTGTGGTCTTCGCCCTGCTGACCGGGGTCATCTCACTGATCATGTGGTGGATCATGAGCCGCATCACGCGCTCGCCCCTTGGGCGCACGCTGCGCGCGATCCGAGACGACGACGGCGTCGCCGCCGCACTTGGCAAGAGCGTGTTCCGCTACAAATTGACCTCGATGATGATCGGGTCGTTCTTCGCCGGCATCGGCGGCGGGCTGATCATCCAGTTCAACACGTCGTTCAATCCCTCAGCGTGGCTACCCGGCGAGACCTTCGTGGTCTTCGCGGTGATCATCGTGGGCGGGGTCAGCAACAACATCGGCCTGCTGGTCGGGTCCCTACTGGTCGAGACGATGCTCGTGCACCTGGTGGCCTTCCTGCCGGCGATACCTGGGCACCCGGGGCTGATCCTCAACATCGCGGCCATGATGATCGGCGCGCTGCTGATGGTCATGCTGTGGTTCCGACCGCAGGGCATCGTGCCAGAGAAGCTGCGCCGCAGCCCGGCCGCCGCGGCGGCTGTCACGACGCCAACCGAGTACGCCGGCCTCGACGAAGGAGTGAGCCATGACTGACCAGAGCGTGAGCCGGGCCGACTCGGCCCTGGGGTGCCAGGACCTGACCAAGTCCTTCCTCGGGGTGCGGGCCGTCAACGGCGCGACCTTCGAGGTGCCCCGCGGCCAGATCACGGCCCTCATCGGCCCCAACGGCGCGGGCAAGACCACCGTCGTGAACATCCTGTCGGGCCTCATGAAGAGCGACTCCGGCACCATGCACCTGGAGTCGACCGAGACCACGAACTGGGAGAGCGAGAAGATTGCGCGCCTGGGCCTAATGCGCACGTTTCAGCTCTCGCGTGAGCTGGGCGGGCTGACCGTGCTCGAGAATCTCCTCGTCGCCCCCCACGACCAGCCCGGCGAGAAGTTGTTCAACATCTTCTTTCGTCCCGGCCGGGTGACCAAGGCCGAGAACACTCACGTCGAGCGCGCCCTCGAGGTTCTGCGCACCTACGGCCTCTACGAGCTGCGCGACATCCGCGCGAGTGACCTCTCGGGCGGCCAGAAGAAGCTTCTCGAGATCTCGCGCGCGGTGATGGCCGGACCGAAGGTCCTCCTGCTGGACGAGCCGATGGCCGGGGTCAACCCGGCGCTGATCGAGCGCATCGGCGGCTACATCCTCGACCTGAAGGCCCAGGGCGTGACCGTCTTGATGGTCGAGCACAACCTCAACGTGGTCGAGAAGATCTGCGACCACGTGATCGTGCTCGCCGAGGGTCGCACCCTCGCGACGGGTCGCCTGAGCGACCTGCGTGAGAACAAGGAAGTCGTGTCCGCCTACTTGGGAGAGGTGATTGATGCCGGCGCTATTAGCTGAGAACGTGACGGCGGGCTATGGCCGAACGCCGATCATCAACGACATATCCCTGTCGTGCGAGGTCGGCACGCTGACGACGATCGTCGGGCCTAACGGCGCCGGCAAGTCGACCTTTGCCAAGACCGTGGTGGGGATCCTTCGCGCGAGCACGGGCCGCATCATGGTCAACGACCTCGACATCACGCGCATGCCGGGTCACCTGATCCCGCGCAACGGACTCGTCTACGTGCCCCAGAACGACAACGTGTTCAAGAACCTGACGGTGCGCGAGAACCTCGAGGTCGGCGGATTCGCGGCCACGGGCGACACCGTGGCACGCATGGAGGAGATCCTCTCGGTGTTCACCGATCTCGCCAAGGCGCGTGAGAAGAAGGCGGGCTTCCTCTCGGGCGGCCAGCAGAACCTGCTCGCCATCGCGCGCGCCCTGATGGTCAAGCCCACGGCCATCGTCCTCGACGAGCCGACGGCGGGACTCTCGCCGGCCTACACCGACGTCGTCTGGAACCAGATCGAGCAGATCAAGGCGTCCGACACGGCCGTCCTCGTGGTCGAGCAGAACGTCGAGCGCGCCCTGAAGCACGCCGACTTCGTGCACATCTTCGTTGCCGGATCTAACCACGTCCACGGACCCGCGTCCGAGATCGCCGCGCTCGATCTCGCCGCGATCTTCCTGGGTCGCGCGGAGGCGAACAAGTCGTAGGGGTGGGAGGTTCCCACTTTCGCGAGACAAGAAATTGAGGGGGAGGTACCTGATGAAAGTAACAAAGCGGTGGACCCGGCGCCGTCGGGGGGCGACCGTCCTGGTCGCGCTCGCGACGGTGGCCTCGGTCGCCAGCGTGGGCCTGGCGAGCACCGCCGGGGCGGCGAAGGCGAAGAAGCTGCCGCCACTCGTCGTCGGCGGCATGTTCCCGTTCACGGGATCGAAGTCGCTGCTCTCGACGTGGGGCGTCCACGGCGTGGCCGTGGGCATCTACGAGGTGAACCACAACGGCGGGGTCTTGGGTCACCAGCTCAAGACGGCCTACGTCGACGACGCGGCCGACTCGGTCGACGCGCTGCCGGCGTTCCGCAAGCTGATGCTGAGTCACCCGACCTTCGTCGTGGGGCCGTTCTCGCCCACCATCGAAGCGGTGATCAAGCAGTTCCAGCCGAACAACGTGGCGGACTTCATGGTCGGCGGCCTGACGACGCTGGACAACATGCGCTACCCGTACGTGTTCCGCACGTCGTCCTCGGACTCGAACGAGGCCATCGCCATGGCGTACTACGCCATCAGCCACGGCTGGAAGACGGCGTCGCTGATCTTTGACAACTCGGACAACTCCCAGGGCTTCGTACCGCCCCTCGAGGCGGCCTTCAAGGCGCTCGGCGGCA
>JAJZSX010000041.1:8920-11826 GCA_021849435.1 Actinomycetes bacterium
AACATCACGCTGACTCCGGGCCAGTCGTCCTACAGTTCCGAGCTGACGCAGGCCTTCGCGGGCAACCCGCAGGTGATCTTCGACTCGATGGACACCCAGACGGCCGCCACGCTGTTCTCCGACGGCCAACAGCTGGGCTACATGAACATCCCCTGGATCGGCGACGACCTTCAGAGCGCGCCCCAGGGCTCCTACGCCAAGGCCTTCGGCCCGACCGCGTCAAAGGAGCTCACGGCGGCCCTGCCAGCCTCGCCGAGCACGGCGGACAACGCCTACAACCACTTCCTGGCTGACTACCAGCTGGTGTGGCGCACGACGAACATCATCCCGACAACCTTCAACGAGTACGACTCGGTGGTCATCGCTGCACTGGCCATGACCTACGCCAAGTCGACGAACCCGAAGGTCTGGGTGAAGGACGTGATGAAGGTCTCGAACCCGCCGGGCAAGATCTGCGGCACGTACGCATCGTGTGTGGCATTGATCAAGAAGGGTGTCAAGATTAACTACAACGGAGCCGCCGGTAACGACGACTTCAACAAGTACCACAACGTGTTCAGTGGCTTCCAGATGATTGGATTCGACTCCAACCTGAACAACGTCATCCGTGCTGTCGTCACGCCGGCCAATCTGGCGACGGTGGTGGCCAAGGAATCCAAGAAGTAACCACGTCAGTGGACCCTCGTCGCGGTGGATGGTTTCACCTTCCACCGCGACGAGGCCCCGGCGTCGCCTCGGCGACGCATCGTGTCATCGTCCGCCCCGCGCCGAAAGGCGCCGCTCGAAGGATTGAATCGTGTCAGGACTGCTCGACGGGATCCGCGTCCTCGACCTGACCACGGTGCTCGCCGGTCCCTTCGCCGGCTATCAGCTCGCCCTCTTCGGCGCTGACGTGATCAAGATCGAGATTCCCGGCACCGGGGACCTGGCCCGCGAGATGGGTGAGGACGAGGACTTGAAGGCCGCGGCGATGGGCGCGTCGTTCTTGGCTCAGAACGCCGGCAAACGGTCGGTGACCGTCGATCTCAAGAGTGAGGCTGGCGTCGAGCTCTTCTCAAGACTTATTGCAGGCGCCGACGTGCTGCTCGAGAACATGCGCCCCGGAGTCCTCGCGCGCCTCGGTTTTCCCTGGGAGAGGATGCACGAACTCAACGCGCGCCTCGTCTACTGCGCGGTGTCGGGATTCGGCCAGGACGGCCCGTTGGCCGGGCGTCCGGCCTACGACCAGATCATCCAGGGCCTCGCGGGGCTCTCGGACGTGACCGGAGCGCCGAGCGGGGGACCCTCGCGCATCGGCTTTCCCATCTGCGACACCCTCGGCGGCTTCGCCGCGGCGATGGCCGTCTGCGCGGGACTCGCCCGGCGCGAACGCGAAGGTGTGGGCAGCTTTCTCGACGTCTCGATGCTCGAAACGGCCCTCACCGCGACGGGCTGGGTCGCCTCGGACGAGCTCATCGCCCGCCGTCCCGCCCGCCGCCACGGCAACCACAACGCGACCTCCTCGCCGTCGGGCACCTTCGTCACCGGTGAGGGACTGCTCAACATCGCGGCCAACACCCAGGCCCAGTTCGAGGCGATCTGCGCGGTGATCGGCCGCAGCGATCTCGCCGCCGATCCACGCTTTCGCACGCGCGCAGATCGCAAGAAGAACCGCGACTCGCTGACCGTCGAGCTCGAGTCCGCGCTCTCGGCGCGCAGCGCGCTCGAGTGGGAGGAGCTACTCGCCACCGCGAGCGTGCCGGCCGGGCGCGTGCTCTCACTGGGCTCGGCGATCTCCCAGGAACAGGTCGTCGCGCGCGGGCTAGTCCACGACGTGCCCGTGAACCTGCCCGGGCGCGACCACGTGTCCCTCTTGGGCAGTGGCGTGCACGTCGACGGCACAGCGCTCGTCCCTCGACTCGCTCCGCCCACGCTCGGACAGCACAACGACGAGGTGCTCTCCGAACTGGGATACTCGAAGGAGGAGATAGAGAGGCTGCGACGTGACCACGTCATCTGATTCGCTGCAGGTCAGGCGGTACCCGCGCGTTGAGATCATCGAGGAGGGCATGCGCGAGGGCATGCAGATCGAAAGCGCCGACATCTCGATCGACGCGAAGCTGGCCCTTCTTGACGCCCTCTCGGCGACGGGACTCTCGACGATTGTGGTCGGCTCCTTTGTCAGCCCCAAGTGGACACCCCAGATGGCTCACATCGACGAGCTGGTGAGCCGCTTCACACCGCGCCCTGGCGTCACCTACACCGCGCTCGCTCTGAACGAGCGGGGGCGAGAGCGTATGCGCGCCCACCCTCAGCTGAGCGAGCCGCGCGAACTGCCGCGCACGCTTGTCCACCTGTGCGACGTGTTCGTGCGGCGCAACAACAACCGCACCCAGGCCGAGGAGATTGCCCAGTGGCCGCGCACAATCGCCGACGCGGTGGCCGCCGGCGTCACCGAGGCCGGCATCGCGGTGAACGCTGCGTGGGGGTCGAACTGGCTGGGCCCCTTCAGCCAAGATCAGCGCATGGAGATGCTCGAGCGCCAGTACGGTCTCTGGACGGCGGCCGGCGTGCGGGTGAATCGCATCTGGATCGGCGACCCCATGGCCTGGAACCGCCCCGACGTCGTGGCCGAGCAGATGCGAGCCCTGCGCGCACGCTGGCCCGAGATCACGACGATTCACCTGCACTTGCACGACGCGCGCGGCACCGCCCTCACGTCGGCCTACGAGGCCCTTAGTAACCTCGGACCTGAGTGCACGCTCGTTCTCGACTCCTCCGTCGGCGGGATGGGGGGATGCCCCTACGGCGGGCACGGCCGCATGACGCGCATGATCCCCACCGAGGACCTGGTGGACCTGTGCAACGAGCTGGGCATTGAGACCGGGATCGACCTCGACACCCTGATCGAGGCGGCCCTGCTCGCC
>JAJZSX010000042.1 GCA_021849435.1 Actinomycetes bacterium
TTCTTCATCGTTCTCTATCAGAACTTCATCCTCGTGGCGATTGTGCTACCCCTCTGGACGGCGTATCAGCACCGTTCAAACGCATTCGGCCCGGTCGACGTCATCCTCGCCGCGCTCTTTCTGGCGTGCACGGCCGGCGAAACGGTGGCCGACCAGCAACAGTGGAACTTCCAAACTTCGAAAGCTGCCGCGATCGCGTCGGGGCGGACGCCGCAGCCGCAGTTCCTCCAAGAAGGGCTCTTTCGGTACTCACGCCACCCCGCGTATTTCTTCGAGGTCGCCCAGTGGTGGGTGATCTTCTTGATGGGTTGCTCCGCTGCGGGTTCACTACGCCAGTGGTCGGTGATCGGCGCGGTACTCCTGACGCTGCTCTTCGTCGGCTCCACCAGATTCACCGAGAGCATCACGATCTCGCGATATCCCGAGTACGCCCTCTACCAGGAGCGAACGTCCGCCATCATCCCGTGGCTTCCTCGGCGTCCCAAGCCGATCACGTCGACCGTCGACTGATTGACCGATTCCACAACGGGTAGCGTTACCAACCAGCGAGTCGGGCACTGCCTCACGTGGTGGTCTTCGCGGCTCCCTCGACGATGACCGCCACGATCTGGTCACCGTACCGATCAGCTTTGGCGGGGCCGATGCCACCGATAAGGAGTAGCTCACGTATCGAGCGCGGCCGCACACGGCAGAGCTCGTCGAGGGTCTTGTCGTTGAAGATGACGTACGCCGGTACCTTGTCTGCCCTCGCTTGTTCCATTCGCCACGACTTGAGCGCGGTGTAGAGGTTGGCGTCAACGGCTGAACCGGCCGAACTTGCGCTCTTCTCACTGCCCGGGGCAACCAGCGTGCGCGATCTGCCGTTCACCACCACGGTCCAACCGAAGGGGAGCACCGTGGGGCGCGCCGAGCCGGTGGCGACCGTCACCCCGTCAAGCTCCACGGAACGAATCTCGAAGTCATAGCCACCCCACGTGAATCGCAGGCCGATCGCGGCGGTGATTGGCGCAAAGCCGGTGCCGCCATGGTGAGAGCCTCGATCGCTCGCGTCGTGCCTCGGCGCCTTAGAAGCATCAAACGGAGCGGCGAGCTCATCGAGGAAGTGCGACGGTTCACCACTCGCCGCAGTGATCGTGAGCGACGAGATGCACCGGGTGATCGCCACGTGAAAGACACGGCGTTCCTCTTCCAGGTCATCACTCAAGCGGTGTGGAAAGACGGCGGCGCTCGCGTCATAGACGAAGACGTGTGGCCATTCGAGGCCCTTCACCTTGTGAACGGTCGCGAGCACGACACCGTTCTCGTCGGACGGTATCTCGAGCATCTTGCGCAGCCAGCTATCGAACGTCGACGGGTTCGCATGCTGGCGACCAAGGGCGACCAGGCTGCGCAGGCCGTCGGAGTTAAGGGCCTGGTTTCGACCTTGATGCGCGTGGTCAAGCGTCGCCAGTGAGCGCTCAAGACCGATGTCGCCGCGAATGAACTCTATGAGCGCCGACGTCGTCGCGCGCTTCGAGAATTTGGCGACGAGTTCAAGGTCGCCGACGAATTCGATGATCTTCTTGGCCGTTCGTTCATCGAGGCGACCCGCGAGCTGCTTCAAGGCTTCGATGGACGTCTGCTCCCCCATCCACTCGCGCGCCCGTGGTTGTATGCCGCGCCCCGGACGGTGCGCGGCGAGCATGACGTCAGTGCCGACGAGCCGGTCCGGCTGTACCGCGAGGCGTAGCCACGCAAGCGCGGCCTGCACGCCCGAGGATCGCAGGAACTCGCCGCCGTCGCGGACGTTGACCGGAATGCCCGCGTCGAGCAGCGAGACCTGGACCGGCACGAGGTTGGCGTTCACCCTGGAGAGCACCGCTATCTGGCTTGGCGGTGTGCCGACATCCAGTAACCGACGTACCGCACTCTTCACGTGTTCCACTTGATCGTCGACGACGGCGACAGCATAGGAATCGGGGGTCCGCACACTCGTCGGCCCGGGGCGGATCTGTTTGGCCACGCGAACGGTGTTGTGCGACAACAGGTTCGCGGCCGCTTCGACGACCGGCGCCGGACAGCGGTAGTTCACCTCGAGCGCGTGATGCACAGCGTCAGGCACGTGGTCCTCGAAGCGCACAAGCCATTCCGGTGTCGCGCCCGAGAAACCGTAGATCGTCTGGTCGTCGTCACCGACGGCGAAGATCGAGAGCGGCGGGCCCGCGAGAAGTCGGAGCAACAGCATGTGCGCGGGTGTGAGGTCCTGGAACTCGTCGACCAGCAAGATCTCCGCTCGACGCTCGGCGGCGAGTCGGACCTCAGGTTCGCGCAGCAGCGTTTCGAGGGCCAAGTAGACCTGTTCGTCGAAGTCCGCTTGTTGGTGGGTGGCGAGGTGCTGACGGAACTGGGGGAAGAAGTCTGCAAAACCCTCGAGATCACCCTGGTACTCGTCTTCGACCGATTGCGGGGAGCGAAGACCGAGGCGCACCTCGCTCAGCGCGTCGATCCACGCAACCGCTGGGTCGGTGTTTGCCCGACGGGGAAGTTTGACGTAGGTGGCGATGATGTCGCGCACGTCACGCTCACTGGCGTGCTGGCGTCGAACGCCCCGACTGAGGAAACCGTTGGTGCCGTTGACGATGGACAGAGCCAGTGCGTTGAGCGTCTGGATCTGCAAGCGAGGATGGTCGCTCGTTCGCTCGCGCATCTCCCCCTGGGCTCGTTTGTTAAAGGCGACGAGCAGCAGAGCGTCGCTCGGCACGCCGGCGTTGAGTACCTGGCGCGCACGCTCGGTGAGGACCCTCGTCTTACCGGATCCCGCCGGCGCGATGACCCGAGCTCGCGTCGTCGGATCGACGACCGCCGCGAGCTGGTCGGGGGCGAGTGATGCCATCGGTGGGCGCGCCGCAATCGGTGTGAGGAGTCCCCTAGTCAGTGCCACGCGAGGGATGACGACCGCGCCACCTAACCGCGCGTCGTCGACATCCCACAGGTGCACCGGTCCGCCGTCGCACCACGCCAACGTGTCATCACCCACGAGCACGTCGGCATCGTGCTGCGAGGCAGGCAACGCACCCGCTGCTAGTGCCAGCGCGATCAACGGCCACGTTGGCGTTGCCACATCGCGGGCGTCGACGGCATTGGCGCGGGCGAGTCGTAGCGTCGCCTCAGCCACGAAATCGAGATTCGGTGCAATCGACCACACTTCACGACGGTCAACCCCTCGATCCGGGACTCTGAGACCAGGCGCCACCTCGTACACCATGGGCGTGCGCGTGAGATAGGCGTGGCGCACCGCTCGCAAGGTGCTCGCACGGTTCAACGACTCCTCGTCGAGCGTGATGCGTTCGGTGCCTGCCCACGGCGCGGGGACTTCGACGCCGGGGGTGAGTAGCACCGAGCGCCCGAGTACGGCCGGCCCGGCCAACGTGGTCCAACGGTCTCGCGACGTCGTCGGCCGAACGCGGTCCACACCTGGCTGGAGGCGCCGCTCATTGTCGCTCACGTCCGCCCATCACGGTCGCTCGGGCACGGCACGTATCGCGCCGCGCATTTGCTGTGGTTGGACACCCCAGCATCTTGCCCCATCGGTGTCACACGCGACGAACCGCGCTTCGGTACCCGGGCCGACTACACGGTCCTAGCCAGTGGCGAGAACGGCGAACGGGCGTGCTCGAGCGAACGAGCGTCGCCGTATACCGCACGGAGAGCGTCATGGACTATCCCACGCTGCGCCAACACCCATCAGCCCACCAGCAGCGGCGCAAATAGCCTGGGTGCTCGATCACTCGCCGCAACGACCGGTCATAAACTCGCGACGCCGTAGCGTCGTCACCGCAGACAGGAGAAACGTGGACCGGAGTCAGTGGATAGCAACCAAGTCCAGCGAGTCACGCGCCCTCTTCGAACGTGTCAAGGTCGCGACCAGACTCTCGTCGATGTTGGACGCCTGCTCATTGGACGACCCCGAAGCAATTACGAGGATCGTCGAAGAACTCATTGGCAAACCCGTTGGTGATGGCTTCACGCTGATCCCCCCTTTCTATTCGGACTACGGCCTCAACATCAGCGTCGGTCGCGGCGTGTTCATCGGCTCGCAGTGCGCGCTCACCGGTCACGCGGCCATCGATATCGGCGATGACGTGATGCTCGCCCACAAGGTAAACCTGGTCACTGCGGGACATCCCGTCGAGCCAGACCAGCGACGCGACTACATCACCGCCGCACCCATCACCATCGGTTCGAACGTTTGGATCGGAGCCGCCGCCACGGTATTGCCAGGCGTCACCATCGGAACCGGCGCCGTCGTCGCGGCGGGAGCCGTCGTAACTTCTGACGTGCCACCGGCCACGCTGGTGGCCGGTGTCCCGGCGAGGACTCTGCGGCGAATGTGACGAGGGTATCGTCGTGAACGTCGCGCCGCGTTCATCACCAATTACCCCGTTCGCATCGACCAGTGCGAGATACTGTCGCGCCGTGCGCGCTCGTGACGTTCGTAACCCATCACCAGCTCGATCAGCTGGACATCGATTCGCTTCGCGAACTCAATCTCGCAATCACAGTCCTCACTCGTGCATCAATCGCGCCCGGGGCGTGCGTCCCCAGACGCATTAGCCCAGATTAGAGCCCATATCGGCCACGATTGGCTCCATTGCCATTCCCGCCACATAGGTTGGCTACAGCGCGTACCACGCGATGTTCGAAGGGAGAAACGATATGGAAATCATTCGGAACCCCGACGGAAGCCTGGTCGTACCAATTCCAGAGACCCGGCATCACGACGGTGACGATGTCGCCGAGCAGTCCTCCAGCGATGGAGCCGCCGATGCCGACGCACCGACGACCAGAGTCCTGCACCCCGGTGAGGGTGGTTACAACGAGGCCCTCACCGAGTGGGACCTACAGCAGAATCCCGACCGCGAACCCGTCGTCTCCACGGCGAGCGGTCGCGAGGAAGCGATGCGGGTCGTCCACGCGGTGGGCGAGTCCCCCGATCACGACGTCGGTGGGGCGCTCACGCACGTCACCGACGCCGAGGCGACCGGCGAGGCGCTGCGCTACGTGCTCGTGGGCGGGACGCACTCCGTGGAGGCGTTCGCGAGCGAGGTGGCCGAGGCCGAGGGAGGCGAGCCTCTCCCGGCCCACAAGATGACCAAGATCATCGGCGAGGTGCTCGCCGAGCTCGATAAGTGACGTTCGAGCGACACCCGTAACCCAAAACGGACGCCGCGTCAATCAACGAGACGCGAACGAGAGTTGGCAGGTCTCAATCCATCAAACCGCGTCGCGACCACGTCACTGCCTCAGCGTTATCGGCGTTCCGTCTCAAGCCGTACGAGCGTTCGCCAGCGATTCCCAGTCTCGCCTGATCAGTCCGAACACCCACGAGTCCGAAACCTCACCGTCCACGACGCAGTCTTCGCGCAGTTTCCCTTCGCACAGGAAGCCCAGCTTCTCAAGCACGCGCGCTGAGGCCACGTTGCGCGTATCGGTTTCGGCCTGGACCCGGTTGAGGGTCAACGAGCTGAATCCCCACTCCAGCAGCGCCCGCCCCGCTTCGGTCGCGTAACCGCGACCCCACGTCATGTCATCGAAGCAGTAACCCATCGACGCGCTGCGGTACTCGGGATTCCACCGCGCCAAGGCGCACCAGCCGATGAACACCTCGTCTGAGCGGCGCACCACGGCCAGTCGAGTTCCGGTGCCCGACTCGGCGATCTGTCCACACGCCGCGATGAACTGCACCGCGCGCGTCGTCTCGCGCCAGGGCGGCGCGTCCCAGTAGCGCATGACGCGAGCGTTACTGTGCAAGGCGAAGAGGGCGTTCGTGTCGCTGTCGTCGAAGGGACGAAGTCGCAGCCGATCCGTTTCCAACGTGGGGGCTGGCAGAGTCACGCGATTGACCGTACTTCGAGCGAGGCTCGCCGGGTACGTCACGAGCGTCGTGGGGGTCACGCGCGACGTCATCGCCGCCATCGTTCTGGTACCGTGCACGGTTGACCAGGTTGAGCTACACCACCGCCCAACGCCCAAGGTGCACCATGAACCTCAATGAATTCGACGCCCTCAGTTTCGACTGCTACGGCACGCTCATCGACTGGGAAACGGGCATGGCGGTCGTCCTGCGTCGCTGGGCCGATGATCACGGGGTCGCCCTGAGCGACGAGGAGTTACTCAACGCGTACGCCGGTCACGAGGCGACTGGCGAAGCCACCCACCCCACGGACCTCTACCCCGACATCCTCGCTCGCGCCATGCGAGATCTAGGCCACCAACTCGCCGTTCCGGTGAGTGACGCCGAAGCGAGAAAGCTCGCGGACTCGGTACCCGACTGGCCAGCGTTCGACGACTCGGCGGGCGCGCTCGCTCGACTCGCGTCTCACTACCGTCTCATCATCCTCTCCAACGTCGACCGCGAGTCCTTCGCGAGGTCGAACGATCGATTGGGCGTCACCTTCACGAGCATCATCACCGCACAAGACGTCGGGACTTACAAACCGTCACCGCGGAACTTCGAGGCGCTCGACGAGGAGCGCCGACGACTAGGAATCGAGGCCGGTCGGTTACTGCACGTCGCGCAGAGTCTCTTCCATGACCACGTGCCCGCCCAGGCGGCGGGACTCCCCACAGTGTGGATTAACCGACGCCACGCCACGCCGGGCTGGGGCGCGACGCCCGCACCATCGTCAGGCGTCACCCCGAACTGGACCTTCACGTCGATGGCGGCGTTCGCGGACGCCTGCGACCTCGCCGCAAGATGATGTTGGGCGGACGTGCGAGCCATTGTGCAACGAGCACGAACCACCACCCGTTGAACCGACGCGCGTTCGCGGGGATCACGAGCACAAGCCCACGAGCGTCATCGATCCGACGTTCCGCTAGCGGACCGGGAACGTGGGACGCGTGACCAATTCGTGGACCAGCCTCCGTACTGCGGCCTCCTGGAGGGACGAGGTCCACATCTCGGTCGTCCGGGCCGTTCGCCGACCATCAACCCACCTCGCACCAGCCCAAACCGCCGCGTGGTCCGGCGCACTGTTCCTTGATTGACCCGTCCCTAGTATGCGAACGTGAAGGTCTTTGGACTCGTTCGCGTCGCGGGCGCCACGGTTGCAGCCCTGGCCCTCAGCTCGTGCGGTACCGCGAGACTGTCGGGCAGTGTCGTCCCTTGGTCGGCACTGACGGCCTCACCGACGACCACTTCCACGACGACCACAACGACACTGGTGAGTGCGGCGCCGTGCCGCTCGAGCCAGCTGGAAACGCGCCCGGGCCGCGGCGGCGTCGGTCTCGGTAACGAGCTAACGGTCGTTGTCTTCACCAACACCGGTCCGTTGTGCCGATTGAGCGGTTACCCCAACCTCGAGGGTGAGACGGCAACGCATCAGTGGCGACCACTTCGCGTTCGAAAGAGTGGTACCTACTTCGGCGGTCTGAATGGGACCGATCTCGCCACGGGGCGAAGCGGCCTCCTGCTCCTCGGGACGTCCGCGACCTGTAACGCGCTGAACTCACCATCGCCAGCGCGTAACCTCGCCAATGAGCGCGCCTTCACCTACGACACGATTCGCGTGCTGCTCCCCCACGGCGGTGGTACCGCAAGCGTCAATGGCGTCCACCTCGACGTCGCCTGCGGTCTCGCCGAGAGCCAACTCGGTATTCGACCCCCAACGCCCGGCACAGTCGAACCACGTCCGGGCAGTGTCGCGTCACTCACCGCGACGGCGTCGTTGCCGGCCACGATACGATCCGGGACGACCCTCTCCTACGTGGTCACGCTGCACAATCCGACCACGACCGCGGTCACGTTCGCGCCGTGTCCAAACTTCACCGAGGCGATCTTCATCACGCCGAACGTCAAGGGCGCCAAGCCCCGGGTACGCAATTTCGCGCTCAACTGCGCCCAGGCAGCATCTGTGGCGCCCCACGGATCGGAACGCTTCGCGATGGAGCTGGTGATTCCACCATCCACACAGGCGTCACTCGCGAAGTTCGCCTGGTCGTTAGACACGGGCAATGGACCGTACATCGGACGTCCCGTCGAGGTCGAACCATCACGCGCATCGCACTCGTGAGTCGAGCGGCCGGCACCCGAATCGGACACTGCACTGGTCGTGTCGCTGGGTGAGGTCTACGGTGCGAACGTGACCTCATCGATCGCGCCGGTGCCGCTCCCTCGACGATTCGCGGCGATCTGGATCGGCGCGGTGGCGGTGTCCATGGTGCTCGTACCACTGGCCGCTCCGACCGGTGTCGTCGTACGCGCTGGTGGTGCCACCGTCCCGATTTGTTCGCCGGCGCAAGTACAGACGATGGTCGTCTTCAACGGGCCGGGCAACACCGACGGGGATATCACGATTTCGAGCAACTCGCCGCACGCGTGCGCGCTGTCCGGTCGACCAACAATCCACCTTTTCTCGTCCTCGTGAGGCCGACTCGCGTTCACCGAGACGCCCTACCGCTGGACACCGTCGCTCCCGATCCCCTCGGGCCCCATCGTCATGTCACCGAACCGGCCGTGGGCCATCGTCGAGATGCGCTGGTGTGGTTTCTCGCACGCACCACGTCGAATGGCGTTCTCATTCCGCGGGTGGCGACACGCGCGCTCGGTGGGGGTGTCGACCTTCGCGCCCTCGTTCTTTCACCCACCGGCGTGCGCCAATGGTTCCGCGCACCGCATCGCACTCGACGTCACCCGCAAACTCGGCCCGCGAGGGATAACCGGCCGCGTGCCGGTGGTGCACGTCACCCCGACGTCGGGCCTGCACAGCGGCGAGACCGTGGTCGTAACGGTGCGAGGCTTTGACATCGGCGCGAAGTACTTCCTGTCCGAGTGCGCGACAGCGGGCGACGCCAGCGATGGCGGTTGCGGCGAGAAACTCGCTGCCGAGACCTTTGGTGTCACCGACGTCACGGGTTCGGGTCGCATCACTTTCGTGGTATCGAGTCGTGCGAGGACGCGACCCTCTCACCCGAGCGATACCGTCGCGTGTCGACAAGCCTGCGTGCTCGTGGCGACCGGCGGCCTGAGTAGTTCCTTCGCGACGGCGCCATTGCACTTCGTTCACCTTTAACGTCGACCGTCGGAAGGTAACGCGCAACCGCAGTTGCACGACTGCATCACCACCGTCACGATGGGCCTTTTCGCGCAATACCGGGCGGGCTACGACATCGCCGGGAAGCTTGTTGATTGACGAGACGACCAGCCCGGTAAGGTCCAAGCACGCGGCGATGCCGTGACCTGGTAGTGACGCCATCGACGCAGCGATGATCCATGAACCAACTGACCGATCAGTGGAGGAGTTGGACTATGAGTCTCACCGATGCAGAAGGACGAGTCTTTGATGAGCGTCCGTGGGGGACGTTCACGGTGCTCGACGACACAATGACCGATCACAAGGTCAAACGAATCGTCGTCAACGCGAACAAGCGACTGAGCTACCAACGCCACGAGAAGCGTGCCGAGCACTGGTTCGTCATCAGTGGCACGGCCACCGCAATCCTCGACGGCGAAACGATCGAGCTAGGACCTCGTCAGAGCCTCGATATCAACATCGGTCAGGCGCACCGCTGTGAGAACCGCACGGACGCGCCGGTGGTCTTCATCGAGATCCAAACCGGGACCTACTTCGGTGAAGACGACATCGTTCGCCTCGAAGACGACTTTGGTCGTGTGTAGGAGTTCATGCCTCAACGAAACGGTGACAGGTTGAGCAATGTTCGAAACGAAGATGGTGGGGTGCCCTGTCGAGCAGCACACGCGAACGGTAGCGTGCAACTATCGCCGATGCGTGGTTCGAAGGACGTGCGGGGTTCCTCGCGTCGATTCGAAGCGTGGCGTGCGTGGCGGATGGCCTCGAGCAAAGGGAGTGAACGACGTCGACGATGTGGAGCCACTCGAACACCTAGAGCGATGGCCAAGCACGAGGCAACGCACGCGACCGATGAAATCGCATGAACGATACGCCAAAGGGGTGCAGGTGCTAAAGGAATCACATCAGCTAGTGAAGGAATCGACCGAGGAGAACCGCCGCACGAAGCGGCTCTTCGTGTTCGACCTGGACGGGACGCTAGCGCCGAGTAAGTCACCACTCGGCGCAGAGATCGCCACCTTGCTCACCACGTTGCTGCGAACGATGAGCGTCGCGGTGATCTCAGGTGGCGCGTGGCCCCAGTTCGAGAAACAGTTGCTCGCACAACTGCCCAGCAGCGAGCACTTCGAGCGACTCTTCCTGCTGCCGACCAACGGGACGCGATTCTTCCGCTACGACCAGGGATGGCACGAACTGTACGCGGAGAACTTCAGTGACGACGAGCGCCAGGCCATCATCACGTCGCTACAGCGCGCGCTCGACGAATCCGGCTTCGCCGCCAGCAAAGTGTGGGGTAAGGCGATCGAGGACCGGGGCAGTCAGATCACCTTGTCGGTGCTCGGCCAAGAAGCCCCACTCGCCGAGAAGGAGGGCTGGGACCCCGACTTCGCCAAGCGCACCAAGATCATCGAGATCCTCACACCCCTCCTACCCGACTTCGCCATCCACATGGGTGGGACCACGTCGATCGACATCACCAAACCAGGCATCGACAAGGCCTACGGCATCACCAAACTCACCGAGCAGTTAGCTATCACCATCGACGAGATGCTCTTCGCCGGCGACGCCATCGTCGAAGGTGGCAACGACTACCCGGTCCAGGCCGCTGGGGTCGACTCGATTCTGGTCTCGGGGCCCGCCGAGAACGCGCGGGTCATCCAGACGGTGATCGCATGTCTCGGCGACGGTTCCGAGCAGGTCAAGGCCCCGACAGACCGCCATGAGTGAATTCACCCTTCGTCCACTCGAACTCGTCATCGAGCCCGAGGCGGGAAACCCCCACGAGGTCGAGGGCGTGCTCAACCCCGCCGCCGCTCGCGGTCCCGACGGCGAGCTCTACCTGTTCCCCCGCGTCGTGGCGGCGGGCAATTACTCACGCATCGGCATCATGAAGGTCCTCTTCGACGACGACGGTGAACCACGGGGGGTCGAACGCCTCGGTTTCGCGCTCGAACCGGAAGCGCCCTACGAGCTTCGCGCCGACGGCGGCGGCTGTGAGGACCCTCGAATCAGTTACGTCGCACCATTGCGGCGCTACGTGATGACCTATACGGCATACTCCCCCGACGGCCCGAGAATCGCCCTCGCCATCTCCAAGGATCTGCTCACGTGGCAGCGGCTGGGACTCGCCACCTTCGAACCCTACGAGCACATCGATTTCGAAGGCGTCGACAACAAAGACGCCGTGTGCTTCCCCGTCGCCATCGCGAATCCCTCGCACCGGCCTGAACTCGCCATCTTGCACCGACCACTGTTCCCGGGGACCCGCGCTGAGGAAATCTGCCTGGCCGACGGCGGCCACGTCCTGGACGAGTATCGCGAATGTATCTGGATCTCCTACAGCACGATGCCGT
>JAJZSX010000043.1 GCA_021849435.1 Actinomycetes bacterium
CGGGCACAATCTGGACGCCCGCCGAGTCCGCGACCCGCCGGGCCAGGGGCTCGAGGTCCGAGGAGGCGGCGATGACGTGCAGCTCGTCACGGAGCCATTGGATGGCCGCCCCAGCGACGAATGCCGATCCCTCGAGGGCGTAGGTCGCGGGTCCGAAGGCGCCGAGGTCCCACGCGACGGTTGTGAGCAGGCCCTCGACGACGTCGGGGATGCTCGTCCCTGCGTTGGCCATGACGAAGGCACCGGTCCCGTAGGTCGCCTTCACGACACCGGCGGAGAAACCCGCCTGGCCGAAAAGGGCCGCCTGCTGGTCACCGAGCATGGCGGTGACCGGGAGGCCGGCGAGCTCGGGCAGTACGGCACGATCGATGAACCCAAAGTTCGACGCTGACGGTCGTATCGGTGCCAGGAGGCCGAGCGGGACGCCGAAGGTCGACGCCATGGCGCCAGACCAGTCGAGGGTATCCAGGTCCATCAGGAGCGTGCGGGCGGCGTTCGAGGGTTCGGTGGCGAGCACACCCCCCTCGACGTTGCCGCTCAGCCACCAGAGGAGCCACGTGTCGATTGTTGCCAGGGTCGGCGCGAGCGCGTCGTCGAGGACACCTCGTTCGAGCAGCCACGCCATCTTGGTGGCCGAGAAGTACGGGTCGATGACGAGACCCGTCGTGGCGCGCACGCGCGCCTCGTGGCCCGCGAGGCGCAGTGTGTCGCACTGTGGCGCGGTGCGACGGTCCTGCCACACGAGCGCACGGTGCAGCGGTGAACTGCGTTCGCGGTCAAAGGCAACCGTCGTTTCTCGCTGATTCGCGATACCGACGGCGACGACGTGGTCACCGCGCGCGTGGACCTCGCGGGCGACCTCGGCCAAAGTCTGAACCGAGAGTGCGGCGATCTCGGCGGCGTCGTGCTCGATTTCACCTGGTTCGGGGAAGTACTGGGTGAGCTCTCGGTAGGCCGTGGCAACGACCTCGGTGGCGGGGGAGAAGGCCACCGCGCGTACGCCGGTCGTGCCGGCGTCCAAGGCGAGAACGAGGTCCATCAGGGTCAGGCTAGCCAGCCCGGTCGAGGGCGCCGCGTTGGTCTGCGGCGAAACCTCAGTAATCACAAGGCCATTGGAGAATAGTGAAAAATGGAGTTGACGCGATGTAATTACAGTGCTGTAATAACACAGCATCTTGCGTCGAACGGTGGAGCAACCACAACATATTGTGGTTTAGGGGGAATCTTCGGGTTGTCCCACTCCCAGCGGCGTCGAGGTGCGTGGTGTCGGAAACGTACAGGAAAAGAGTAAGTGACATGGCTATCGCTCCGCAACGGCTCGGAATTGGACTTCGACGGTTCTTCACGACCGATGACCGTCATCCCTACGACCAGGTGGTGTGGGATCGTCGCGACGCGCGCATCTCGAACTTCCGTGACGGGTCGGTCGCCTTCGAGCAACTCGGCGTCGAAGTCCCTTCGACGTGGTCGTTCAATGCGACGAATATCCTCGCCCAGAAGTACTTCCGGGGAACCCTCGGGACCCCGGAGCGTGAGACCAGCCTCAAGCAGGTGGTCGACCGGATCGTCGACACGATCACCACGTGGGGCGTGGATGGTGAGTACTTCGTCGACGAGGAGGAGGCTGAGGCCTTCCGCGCCGAACTGAAGTTCTTGCTCATCACCCAGCGCGCCGCGTTCAACTCGCCGGTGTGGTTCAACATCGGCGTCAAGGGTGTGCCCCAGCAGGGCAGCGCGTGCTTCATCCTCGCCGTCGAGGACTCCATGCGCTCGATCCTCAACTGGTACACCGAGGAGGGGATCATCTTCAAGGGTGGTTCGGGCGCGGGTGTGAACCTCTCCAAGATCCGCTCCAGCGCCGAACTGCTCGAAGGCGGCGGTACCGCGAGCGGCCCGGTTTCGTTCATGCGTGGCGCTGACGCCTCGGCGGGCACCATCAAGTCCGGTGGTAAGACCCGCCGCGCGGCGAAGATGGTGATTCTTGACGTCGACCACCCCGACGTCGAAGAGTTCATCTGGTGCAAGGCCCAAGAGGAGAAGAAGGCCCGCGTCCTGCGCGACGCCGGGTTTGACATGGACCTTGACGGTAAGGACATCACGTCGATCCAGTATCAGAACGCGAACAACTCGGTTCGCATCTCGGACGACTTCATGCAAGCCGTCCTCGACGACGCCGACTGGCACCTCACCGCTCGCGGCGATGGTTCGGTGATCTCGACCGTGAAGGCGCGAAAGATCTGGCGCGAGATCGCCCAGGCCGCGTGGGAGTGCGCCGACCCGGGTCTGCAGTTCGACACCACGATCAACAAGTGGCACACGTCACCGAACACGGCCCGAATCAACGGATCGAACCCGTGCTCGGAGTACATGCACATCGACAACTCCGCCTGCAACCTGGCGAGCCTCAACCTCATGAAGTACCTGGGTGACGACGGCCGTTTCGACGTCGACGCGTTCAAGGCCTCTATCGAGGTCCTGTTCACCGCTCAGGAGATCATCGTGGGCGCTGCGGACTACCCGACCGAAAAGATTGGCGAGAACTCCCGCAAGTTCCGTCAGCTCGGCATCGGCTACGCCAACCTGGGCGCGCTGCTGATGGCGTCGGGCCTTGCGTATGACTCGGACGCAGGTCGCGCCTGGGCGGCGTCAATCTCCGCGCTGATGACGGGCCACGCCTACGCGACGAGCGCGCGCATCGCCGGTCGCCTCGGACCCCACGAGGGCTACGCCGAGAACGCCGAGCCGATGATCAACGTCCTGCGGATGCACCGCGACGCGTCCCACCAGGTCGACGCCACGCTGGCGCCCTACGACCTCTTGCGGGCGGCACAGCAGTCATGGGACGACGCGGTCGAGCTCGGTGAGCACTACGGCGTACGCAATGCGCAGGCCTCGGTGCTCGCGCCGACCGGAACTATCGGCCTGTTGATGGACTGTGACACCACGGGCATCGAACCGGATCTCGGGCTCGTGAAGTTCAAGAAGTTGGTCGGTGGCGGCAACATGTCCATCGTCAACCAGACCGTTCCCCGCGCGCTCTCGGTCCTCGGCTACGACGAGGACGCCGCAGCAGCGATTGTCGCCTACATCGACGAGCACAAGACGATCGTCGGCGCACCGGCCCTCAAGCCCGAGCACCTGTCGGTCTTTGCGTGCTCGATGGGTGACAACTCGATCCACTACCTGGGCCACGTCAAGATGATGGGAGCGGTCCAGCCGTTCATCTCGGGGGCGATCTCCAAGACGGTCAACATGCCTGAGGACGCAACGGTGGAGGACATCGAGGCCCTGCACATGGACGCTTGGCGGCTCGGCGTGAAGGCCGTCGCCATCTACCGTGACAACTGCAAGGTGGGTCAGCCCCTCTCCATGGCGAAGAAGGACGCGGACTTGAGCCCAGAGACCGTCGCGCAGGACGCGGCGACGGCCGACCTCTATGCCCGCATCACCAAGCTGGAGGCGGCCCTTGAGGCGGCGAAGAACGACACGTCCCACGTCGTCGTCGGCGCGGTGCGCGAGCGCTTGCCGCGTCGTCGCGTGTCGACCACGTTCGCGTTCCGCGTCGCGGACTGCGAGGGCTACGTCACGGTCGGTGAGTACGAGGATGGGCGACCCGGTGAGGTCTTCATCAAGGTCTCCAAGCAGGGGTCGACCCTCGCGGGGATCATGGACGCGTTCTCGATCTCGATCAGCCTCGGCCTCCAGCACGGTGTGCCACTGTCGACCTACGTGCGCAAGTACGTCAACATGAAGTTCGAGCCGTCGGGCATGACCGACGACGCGGACCTGCGCATCGCGACGTCGCTGGTCGACTACATCTTCCGACGCCTTGCACTCGACTACCTAGACCCCACCGAGCGCGAGGAACTGGGCGTGTTGTCGACGAGCGAGCGGCTCCAGCCCACTCTGCCGGAGGTCGCCGAACAAGCGACACCGACCCTGGGCGTGAGCGTCCAGCCCGTGCTGATCGACGAGGTCGCATCGGCGGCGCCCGCGGTCGTGCGCGAGCCGACCCCCTACCGCCGCTCCGAGAATCGCGACGCGCCGATGTGCTACCAGTGCGGCAACGTGATGCAGCAGGCCGGATCGTGCTTCGTGTGCTCGAGTTGCGGTGCGACGAGCGGATGCTCGTAAACCCTCAACCGTTGCACTAGATGCAACAAAGGTCTTCGTTCGTATCGATCTGCGACGAAGGCTTTAGATCAGGGAGGACGTTCACGGTAGAGCCGTGGCGTCCTCCCTCGTTCGTTGCACTCACCGGGCGAGCGCTCGGCAGCGGTGTTGGAGCCATTAGAAGTAATGGCGTCGTCCACCGACTGCGTGACCTAACGAACCGAGAATCCACAAGGCCAGACCGACGACGAGTGCAATGACACCGATCGCCCAGATCAGCTGAGCCCCCGCCAAGTAGCCGATGAGAAGCAACAACAGACCGATGATAATCATGACGTCACGTCACTTTGCGATAGGCAATCAATGCCAGTTGGTTTCACTAGTTCGTTGGTCGATCGTGGCGCGGTGTGAAGAGAAACAACCACACCATCGGATTTCACAACGGTTCCATGTACTCGTTCGGACCAAACCATCATCCCGCTCCCTGCTGATCGCCGACCGGATGATCGGCTACGGCATGAGCAAGGTCTGGGCCTGTCGCTCCCTCCACTCTACGCAATGTCCGCTTCGTTGTGACTCCGCTCACGCGAACTTCTGCGCCGCGCGGTGAAGCTCGGAAGCGTTCTTCACGGCCGAGTCAACCAGATGCTCACTCACTGCCTCATGAATGGCTTTGGGCGGTCGTGATGAGCCGGGGCGAGTCTGTAGCGAACTCGGCTCAAAGCAGCATGGAGCACCAGGTCGGTGTCGCCGTGGGCACCCTCCAGGTACTTGCTAAGCCAGGGCAGCGTCGATAGCGGTTGGGACGTTCATCGTGTTTCTCCTCAAGTTGTTGTGTCAGAACTGCATCTTGAGATTGACGCGATGAACGTCGTTTTTGGTGGACCCTGATTCAGTTCACTGGCTCGTACACCACTCGCTCGGACTCAACTTCAGTCTCCAGTCGGAGACCGTGCAAATCAGCCCGCAGACAAGAACCCACATGGTTTGCGATGACCGGCGCGTTACCTCGCTCATAACTGACCTAGGCCGGCCAAACGTGGCTGATCAAGGGTGGTTTGCACTGCGAGAACCTCGCGATACGCCATCAGGTTGGTGGCGAGCCCGAGAGCGGTCCCGAGCGCAGATCGTTAGCTCGCCCAGTGGTGCACACATTGGGAACCGTGACGGCGACGTGGCGATTCCAAATACTGTGACCGGGAACAACGAAGAGCACGATGCCGGTCGCCGTGGAGGGTTCACAGGTCCGGTTCCACCGTCTGGCGGTTGCGGTGTCACCAATCGGATAGACGAGGTCGAGGTACGTGTGGGCCGCGTGGCCGTGGGCGAGGAGCAGCGGTCGCGGCGGGGAAGGGGAGACCGCTGCGCCGACAACGATGATCGACGTCTCGGCACCATTGATCGCGTGGCGCATCCGCACGCCGACGGGTGCGATCTTCGGTCTACCAGAGAGCACACACCTGGCACCGTTGTTGGTGATCGTGATGGGAAGAACTTCGAACACCGTGCCCAGCGTGCTCGGGTTGTAGACCCAGGCGCGCACCGTGACCGACAACTGAGTGGAACGACACGTGGGCGTCGCCGCGCCATCGGCCGCAGCTGCCGAGATGACGGCCAGCGTCGAAAAGCTGACGCTCGCGGCGAGTGCCAGCACGATCAGACGCGCGACCCGGACGATAGTGGCGTCTCGACCAGCGCTCCTGTTGCGATGGCTCATAGTCAATGACGTTACGTCATTGACACGCCACCCAACATCTTCATTGTTTGCCGAACGGCGGATGCGTACGATCAATGCTCTCCTCGCGTACCGAACTGTCTGTCGGCCTCGCGGGGTGTCACCGCCTAGGACGAGGTCGAACGACTCGGCGTCGTTGGTCGTCCCATGGAGCGGAGGTGACGGAAGTGTGAGGCGACGGCCGCGTGGAACGATGGTTGCACGTGCCGTGGGATGCTGAAGTCGGCGCAGACCGTGGTCACGATCGGTGCGATGAGCGGATACGCGGTGTGGGGTAGTCGCGGGAAGAGATGGTGTTCGGTCTGGTGGTCGAGACCGCCCGTGTACCAGCGGAAGAGTCGGCTGAGCGGGCCGGATCCGTGCGAGAAATCGAAACTGGAGCGCACTTGCCACTCGTGCCACTGGTAGGGCGGACGCGCATCAGCTTGGGCGAATTCGGCGCCTTCGACGATGTGTGCCGACTGGAAGACGACCCCGAGCAGGAATCCGACGGCGAACATCACCGCCAGCCCGCCCACCACCACGACCCACAACGGGTGGGTCAGGCTGGGCAGACCGATCATGAGCGCGAGGAAGCCGAGCTTGGTCAATACCGCGACGGTGGCTTCGCTAAGCCGCGACTTGGAGTTACGAACGTGTCGTGAGGCACCGACCAGGGTCGCCACGTCGTTGAACATGATCTCGAGGACGGTGAAGCAGTAGAGCGGCCAAAGGTAAATGTGTTGGTATCGATGCCAGAAGTACCGTCGCTGGAAGGGGGCGAGACGGGCCAGCGGGCCCAGGTTGATGTCCGAGTCCACACCGACCACGTTGGGCGATCCATGGTGGAGCGTGTTGTGGCGATAGAGCCATCGGTTCGCGTCGGCACCGACGACGAACATGCTCCAGCCGACGATGCGATTGGCCTTCGTAAGACGCTTCGTCGAGGCAGCGAAGAACGCGTTGTGGTTCGCGTCGTGTTGGATATTGAAACCCACTGCAGCGAACGCGAGGGACAGCGAGAGTGCGGCGAGGATGCCCTCGAGCCAACCCGAGGCGAGGATGACGGCGACGAAGCTCGCCACGTACCACGTTCCGATGATCAAGGCCTTTACGTGCAATCGACGATGCGCGGCACGTAACGTGGCTGCATCAAGGCGCTCTGCGACTGCCCGGGTCAATGCACCGGCGAAGCCCCCAGTTTGAACCGGTGGAGGGCCGGTAGTGATGCTCACAAGCATGACGTCCTTATTACAAGTAGCGCCACTCTATGGCGAGCGCCGAGCGCTCAATCACCCCCTTTGCCAATCACGGGACCGGCGACGTAGCCACGCTTCGCCGCTCGTACGCACGACCTGGTGACGCGTGGATACCGCCTCGCACAGCTTCGGCAAAGTCCCGCAGTGATTATCGCAGCACGACGCGAATCGAGACCCACGGCGCTGGACGGAACCAGTCACGACGAACGAGGAGACGCTGAGCGGTTCGATACAACGTGGCAGTTGGAGCCGCTGACCTTTCGTCCTCTTCGAGGGTCACGCGGTTGGACACGCAGAGGTCTCGACGGTGTGCCGATTCGGATCGCCTCGACCCCGATGATGGGTGTCAGGACGTAGGTGACGACGAACCCCGCGATTGGCGCTGGCCCAGGTCGATGAACGACGATCGATATGGCCTACAACTTCGACCGCGAGTCCGCCGAGCGCGCAGCGGGTCCCGGGCGAGTCGGGAGATTACGGACCGGTACCCTCCGAGACGATCTTCCATCCGGTTCGCGGAAGACGGGCGAGCGTCACGAAGTTGGCGAGCGACTGGGTGATCGAGTAGGGCTTATGGCGGACGTAGACCATGACCGCGGCCACGGCGTTCGTCGGAACCGCGCCGACGTAGCCGCTCTTGCCACCACCGGTATTCGTGCAGTAGTGGACGCCGACGCGCTGGGTGACGACATTGAGGATCGTCTCTTGGCGTTTGATAATCGCGATGGGCGTGAGGTGCTTTTGCGCGTAGTACCGCTGCACCACGCGTACGACCGCAGGCTCCACCGGGCGGACTGGCATCTTCGCCATGACGGGACACGGTGGAAGAGCCGAGGCCGAAAGGTCAGTGCTACCCGTCGGCATCAACTAGGGCGCGAGTACCACGGCGATAATGAGCATGGTTCGCCCGACGATGGCTGCACACGTAGCGAAAAAGGAACTGAACGCAATGTGGTGGATTCGCATCGCACCTCCGGCACCGCGCCAGATGGATGATCGCCGTCAGACCGGGGTACTCATCAACGTACGTTTCGTACTTCGTTTCGTCAAAACGAGGATCGGTCATGTCGCCTCGATGCGAACGAGTCGATATCCGAGGTCTCCCTGCGGGGGGTTCGTGACCTTGTGACGTGGCCACAATGACCCGTCTTCCGTACTCGCGATGCCTCATTTTGGGACACCGCCCTCGTCACGTTCGCCCAAGTGGGGCGCACGCGCATTGATACTGCACGGTGGCCGCGCGAGGGGCCACATCAATGACGCCCGCGGCAAAGGGAGCGTTACAAGTGGAGTATTAGAGTCAACTGTTGAAACTTTGAGAGGGAGTACGTATGTCGCCGAGCAATCCACCTATCGAACTGCGTCCCGAGGATTTCCTCAACATCGACGGGAACCTTTCCGAGGAGGAGCTGGCGATCCGGGACACCGTTCGCAAGTTCGTGCGTGACAAGGTCGAGCCGAACGTGGCCGAATGGTTCGAGGAGGGGCGCAGTCCCGTTGGGTTGATGAAGGAATTGGGCGCTCTCGGCGTGCTCGGGATGCACCTGGAGGGCTACGGCTGCGCTGGTACGAGCGCTACCGCCTACGGTCTCGCGTGCCTCGAGCTGGAGGCCGGCGACAGCGGCATCCGCAGCCTGGTCTCGGTGCAGGGCTCCTTGGCCATGTTCGCCATCCACCACTGGGGGTCCGAGGAGCAGAAGCAAGAGTGGCTACCGAGGATGGCGGGCGGCGAAGTGGTCGGCTGCTTCGGACTCACCGAGCCCGACGCCGGGTCTGATCCGGGCTCGATGCGCACCAGTGCGCGCCGAGACGGCTCTGACTGGGTGCTCAACGGACAGAAGATGTGGATCACCAACGGATCGGTCGCTGACGTCGCCATCGTCTGGGCTAGGACCGACGAGGGCATTCGGGGATTCATCGTCCCCAAGGGAACGCCCGGCTTCACCAGTCAGGAGATTAAGAAGAAGCTCTCGTTACGGGCGTCGGTGACGTCAGAGCTCCTCCTGACCGATGTCCGTCTGCCCGAGTCGGCCCAGTTGCCGAAGGCGACGTCACTGCGCGGCCCGTTGTCGTGCCTGAACGAGGCCCGGTACGGGATCGTGTGGGGCGCCGTCGGCGCCGCTCGCTCGTGCTTCGAGTCGGCCCTCCACTACGCCGGCGAACGCCAGGTTTTCGGCAAACCGGTGGCGTCGTACCAGATCCAACAGCAGAAGCTCGCTCAGATGTCACTCGCGGTCAACCGCTCGTATCTCCTCGCACTTCACCTCGGTCGCATGAAGGACAGTGGAACGCTGCGGCCAGAACACGTGAGCATGGGCAAACTCAACAACGTCAACGACGCGCTCGAGGTGGCGAGGAGCGCTCGGCAGGTGCTGGGCGCGAACGGCATCTCGCTCGAGTATCCGGTGATCCGTCACATGGTGAATCTGGAGTCGGTGGTGACCTACGAAGGGACAGCTGACGTCCACTCGCTCGTGGTCGGCGGCGCGCTGACCGGTATCCAGGCGTTCCGGTAGTCGGACGGCTTTGGCCCCGTTGCGGTTCGTCTCTCGACGGGTGCCGCGTCGAGCGCGCGGGTTGGCTAACGGTGACGTTGGCTTACCGTCAGACGGCCGACCAGCCGTTCTCAACGGGCAAGACCGCGCCACTCAGGCTGCTCGCCGCGTCTGATGCCAAGAACTCGATCGCCGCGGCGATCGAGTTCTTGGCGACCGAGGCGACGTGGTCGCCGAAGCCGATCGCTACGCCGTCGATCGGCCGTCGCGACGTGCGTGGGTCACGCGACCAGGGACCAGGGGTTCTCGAGGTACGTCGTCAACGTCTGGAGGAACTGGGCGGCGAGCGCTCCGTCGATGATCCGGTGGTCCGACGACAAGGTGTATCGCATGGTGTGGCGAACCTGGACCTCGCCATCGATCACGCGGGGTTCGAGCGTCGTGGCGCCAACCGCGAGAATCGCGCCTTCGGGTGGATTGATGATCGCCGTGAACTGCTCGACGCCGAACATGCCGAGGTTGCTGATCGTGAAGGTCCCGCCCGACATCTGCTCGAGGCTGAGCTTCTTGTCATTGGCGAGCGTCGCCAGCCGCTTGGCTTCGACGCCGAGTTCGCTGATGGTCTTTTGGTCGGCGTCGTTGATGACGGGCACGACAAGGCCATTGGCCGAGGCGACCGCCACGCCGATGTTGATCCGATGATGGACCAGCATCGTGGTACTCGCGTCGTCGATGTAGGAAGCGTTGACCTGTGGATGCTCGCGCAACACCAGTGCGCAGGCACGGATCAGGAGGTCGTTCACGCTCACCTTTGCTCGACCTACCGCGACGAGTTGGGCATTGAGTTCGGTGCGCATCGCAACCAGTGCGTGCGCGTCGGCGACAGCGGTGACGAAGAAGTGCGGGATCGTGCGTGCGCTCTCGCCGAGCCGGCGCGCGATGACCCGGCGCGTGCTGCTCAGTGCGACCGATTCGGAGCCCCGTCGTTCGTCCGTGATTCCAGGAGCCTGTTCGGAGGGTTCCGTGGCAGCCTCGTTGGCGGCACCGTCGACGAGAGACATGATGTCGCGCCGGATGATGCGACCCCCCGGGCCAGTGCCCCGAACACCACTGAGGTCAATGCCGTACTGACGAGCGATGCGCCGTACGAGTGGTGAGGCGAAACGTCGGGGACCGTCAGCGCCGGTGGGGGCCGCGCTGAGCGGGCGCTGGGCGACCGTGGTGTCGAGCGGCGCGTCCGGCGCGGAACCTACGGCCTGCGGGGCCGGTGGCGGTGTCGTCGCCGTCGTTGACGGTGCCGCGACGGCGCGCGCCGTGGCGACGCCGCTGTCCAAAAGGGCGATCGGCGTCCCGATGGCGACGGTCTCACCCTCGGCGACGAGGATCTCGGTCAGTGTGCCGGCTTCGTAAGCCTCGTACTCCATCGTGGCCTTGTCGGTCTCGATCTCGACGAGCACGTCTCCCACGTCGACGTGGTCACCGGGGTGCTTGTGCCACGTGGCGACCGCCCCCTCCTCCATCGTGTCCGAGAGACGGGGCATCTTGATCTCAATCATGGCCGACCTTCTGATGACGGCGACCGACGGCGTCGAGCGTCTGGTGAACGGCGTTGATGACGTCGTCCACCGACGGCAGCGCCGCGGTCTCCAAGGGCTTGGAATAAGGGAGTGGCACTTCGGCCATCGCCACGCGGCGCACCGGCGCGTCGAGGTAGTCGAACGCACCGTCGGAGAT
>JAJZSX010000044.1 GCA_021849435.1 Actinomycetes bacterium
TTCCGATCTGTGCGAAACGGCCTGCGGCCCGCGACGACTGACCTGCGGCCGTTCTTCGTGGCGCTCGAGGAGCCGGGGTGGCGCTGGTCGTCGGGCCACTACCGCCACGGCGTCACCCTCGCGCCGCTGGCGGCGCTCGACGCCCTGGGGGCGATTCCCTCGTGATCACCGTCAACGGCGTCGTGCACGACCTCGCGGGCCGCACGGTCCGCGAGGTCATCGACGCGTTATCGATGAACGACCGAGGCGTCGCCGTCGCAATCGACGGCGACGTGGTCACCAAGAGCCGGTGGGACACGACCACCATTGACGATGGCGCGGCCATCGAAGTGGTCACGGCCGTTGCCGGCGGATAGGAGAGCTATGTCCAACACCGAACTACTCAACGCGCTCGACGAGCGGATCCTCGAGGCGCTGCGGGCCAAGGCGACGGGCGAGACCATCGCGTTCCTCCTCGAGGCCCGCGCGTGGCTCACCAATCCCGATCAACCCCACGGAGCGCATCGACAGTCGGCCTGAGGTCCAACGGCTATCATGGAACGCTCACGGGCTGTGGCTTAGTTTGGTCTAGAGCGCTCGGCTGGGGGCCGAGAGATCGGGAGTTCAAATCTCCCCAGCCCGACCATCGCCTCGCGTCTCGCGGGGCGTCGCGTCACTGCACGAGATGGGCTCGCCAGCGCACGCACCACGACCGCCACCGACCAGGCACGTCGCGCACGGGTCACCGACGCCGTCATTCAGCGTGATTGTGCAGCGTGCCGAGTCCGGCGATGGTGGTGACGACGTCGTCGCCCGATCGCAAGAAGACCGGCGGCTTCTGACCCTGGCCGACCCCGTGGGGGCTGCCCGTGAAGATGAGGTCACCGGGGCGCAGTTCGCAGACGCTCGAGACGTACGAGACGATCTCGGGCACGCTGAAGACCATGTCGTGGGTCGTCGAGTCCTGGAAGGTCACGCCGTTCACGCGGCATTCGATCTCCAGGTCGTTCGGGTCGGGCACCTCGTCGCTCGTCGTGATCCACGGGCCGACGGGCGCGAAGTTACGGTGCGACTTGCCGAGGCTGAATTGGGCGGGCGAACCCGCGAGCTGCAGGTCGCGGTCGCTGATGTCCTGGCCGACGCAGTAGCCCGCGAGCGCGCCGAGCGCGTCGCCAACCTCGATGTCACGGCCGCCGCGGCCGACGACGAGCACCAGTTCGGCCTCCCAGTCGGTGCGCGGCGAGACGATCGGGAACGTCACGTTGGCCCCGGCGAGGCTCGAAGCGAACTTCGCGAAGATCATCGGCTGCGGCGGTGGCGTCAGGCCCATCTCGGCGGCGTGCGTGCGGTAGTTGAGCCCGACGGCAAAGATCTGGCTCGGCTCGGCCACGACGGGTCCGAGTCGGCTGCTGGATTCGAGGTCGTCGCGAAGAATCGTCTCGGACGCGCCGGGCTTCGCGTCGGCGAACCACGAGCGAACCTCATCGAGCTGGGCCAACAGTTCGCGCGTCGAGGATCCGAAACGACCGTTCGAGGCTGCGGCCACGTCTACGAAACCCTCGTCGAGGACGATAACTGCGCGGCCGTCAACGTTCGCTATACGCACGAGTCTCCTTCGAGGTCGAATTCGTTCGGACCAGTCTACCGAGCCCCGCCGGGATGCCCGTCGCGCGGCGACGACCGGTAGATTCGATGCACCCCCCAGTGAAGGACCGTGCATGTCTCATCTCTTCTCGCCACTCACGGTCGGTCGTCGGACCGTCAAGAATCGCGCGTGGGTAAGTCCGATGTGCCAGTACTCCGCGCACGACGGCGTCGTCGGCGACTGGCACCGCGTCCACCTGGGCGCCTTCGCGACCGGGGGTGCGGGCCTGATCATGGCCGAGGCGACCGGCGTCGATCCGGCCGGGCGCATCTCGGTGTACTGCCCTGGACTGTGGACCGACGCGCAGGCTGACGCGTGGCGTCGCGTCGTCGGCTTCGCCCACGAGCACGGCGCCATGATCGGCGTCCAACTGGCGCACGCGGGTCGCAAGGGTTCGACCCTCGCACCGTGGGACGACCACGTGCACGCCCACGCCGACGAGGGGGGCTGGCAGACGGTCGCACCGAGCGCGATCGCCTTTGCGGGCTACCCCGAGCCCCGCGCGCTCGACGCGGCCGAGATCGAACGTCTCGTGGGCGCCTTCGCTGACGCAGCGAGCCGCGCGATGGCGGCGGGCTTCGACCTGGTCGAGATCCACGCCGCGCACGGCTACCTCCTGCACCAGTTCCTCTCGCCGCTGTCCAACGAGCGCGACGATGCCTACGGCGGCTCCTTCACGAACCGGACCCGCTTCTTGCTCGAGGTGGTCGACGCCGTGCGTGAGCGCATCGGGGACGCTGCGCTCTTCGTGCGCCTTTCGGCGACCGACTGGGCCGAGGGCGGCTGGGACATCACCCAGACGGTGTCGATCGCGTCAATCCTGAAGGACCACGGCGTCGACCTCATCGACGTCTCCTCGGGCGGTAACGTCGACGGCGTGCACATTCCCGTCGCGCCGGGCTACCAGGTCCCCTTCGCCGAGGCGGTGCGCCGCGAGGCGCAGATCGCCACCAGCGCCGTCGGGCTCATCACCGAGCCGGTCCAGGCCGACGCCATCATCGCCGAGGGGCGCGCGGACGCGGTGATGCTCGCCCGGGCGCACTTGCGCAACCCCCGCTGGGCCCTCAACGCCGCCGAGAGCCTCGGCGAGGTGATCGAGTGGCCGCACCAGTTCGATCGCGCGCGCACGCTGCGCCACGGTTAGCCATCGCGCGGCGAGGTCTTGGTAGACTGTCAGGGCAGAGGCTGGTTTGGACACTGGCGTTCGTCTGGAAACTGGGCGAAAGAGGTAGTTCTCAGAGAGGGTGATTCCAACCGCAGGTTGGACACGTCATGGACAAGAAGAGTCCCTCGGTCCTTCGTCATCTCGCCGACGTGCAACCAGAGCTCTGGTGGCTCGACGCCGACCCGTTAGAGCCCGCGTCACACTCCGCCCTGATCGGCGAGGTCGGCGCGGACCTGTGTGTGGTTGGCGGCGGCTACACCGGGCTGTGGACCGCGCTGCTCGCCAAGGAGCGCGACCCCGAGCGCAACGTGGTGGTCGTCGAGCAGTACGAGACCGGCGCGGGCGCCTCGGGGCGTAACGGCGGCTTCTGCTCGGCGTCGCTGACCCACGGCTTTAACAACGGGATGCGCCGCTTCGCCGACGAGATGCCGGTCATCGAGCGCCTCGGGCGCGAGAACCTCGACGAGATCGAGGCGACGATCGCGCGTTATGACATCGAGTGCGACTTCGAGCGCACCGGTGAGCTGCGCGTGGCGCTCGCGCCGTGGCAGATGGACGACATGATCGAAGAGGCGCGTCTGCGCAACGAGATGGGCGACCACGTCCAGGTGCTCTCGCGCGACGAGGTGCGCGCTCGCGTGAACTCGCCGATCTACCAGGGGGCCATCTTCGACCCCGACGGGACGGCACTCGTGGACCCGGCGCGCCTCGTGTGGGGCCTCGAACGGGCCTGTGAGTCCCTGGGCGTGACGATCTACGAGAACTCGCGCGTCGAGTGGCTCGAGGACGTCGACGACGCCATCCGAGTCCACACCCCCTACGGCGCGGTCACCGCGGCCCACGTGGCGCTCGCGACCAACGTGTTCCCGTCACTGCTGCGCAGCGTGCGCAAGTACGTGGTGCCGGTCTATGACTTCCAGCTCGTCACCGAACCACTCAGTGACGAGCAGATGGCGGCGATCGGCTGGGCCGGCCGCGAGGGCGTGGCCGACGCGGGCAACCGGTTCCACTACTACCGGCTGACCAACGACCGCTCGATCGTCTGGGGTGGCTACGACGCGATCTACAACTTCCGCGGCCGGGTCCGGCGCGAGTACGAGTTCAACGCCGAGACCTACGCGACCCTGGCGAGCCACTTCCTCGAGACCTTCCCCCAGCTGTCAGACGTCAAGTTCACCCACGCCTGGGGAGGCGCGATCGACACCTGCACGCGCTTCTCGCCCTTCTGGGGCACCGCGATGGACGGCAAAGTTGCCTACGTGCTCGGCTACACGGGGCTGGGCGTCGGGTCGACGCGCTTTGGCGCCGCGACGATGCTCGACCTGCTCGACGGGCTCGACACCGAGCGCACCCGGCTCAGCATGGTTCGCAAGCGTCCGCTGCCCTTCCCGCCCGAGCCCTTCAAGTGGCTCTTCATCCGCCTCACCCAAGCCTCGCTCAAGCGCGCCGACGAACACGACGGCAAGCGCAACCTATGGCTGAAGATGATGGACCTCTTAGGAATCGGATTCGACTCCTAACGCACACGAGCCCCGGGGACAGGCCCCGGGGCTCGTGTGCGCACAGTTCGCTTAGTCCTCGGTGCCGCTCTCGTTCATCAGGCCCGAGATCATGTTGACGACCGTTGGGTCCATGAGCGTCGTGACGTCGCCCAAGGAGCGATTCTCGGCCACGTCGCGCAGCAGGCGGCGCATGATCTTGCCGGACCGGGTCTTGGGCAGGTCGGGCGTCAGGATGATCTGACGGGGCTTGGCGATCGGGCTGATCACCCGCGAGACGTGTTGGCGCAGCTCCTCGATGATGTGGGACTGGTCCTTCGTCGCGTCCTCGGCCGAGAGCCGCAGGGTCACGAAGGCCACGATCGCCTGACCGGTCGTGTCGTCAGAGGCGCCCACGACCGCGGCCTCGGCCACGGCCGGGTGGCCGACGAGTGCGTGCTCGACCTCGGTCGTGGAGAGCCGGTGACCCGAGATGTTCATCACGTCGTCGATGCGCCCGAGCAGCCACAGGTCGCCGTCCTCGTCGCGCTTGGCGCCGTCGCCGGCGAAGTACATGCCCGGGAACCGGTCCCAGTAGGTGGACTTGAAGCGCTCGGGGTCGCCGTAGATGCCGCGGGTCATCGAGGGCCACGGGGCCGTGATCACGAGGTAGCCGCCCTCGCCGTTGCCGACCGAGTTGCCCTCGTTGTCCACGACGTCAGCGCTGATGCCCGGGAAGGGCGTCATGGCCGCGCCCGGCTTGGTCGCGGTGATGCCCGGCAGCGGCGTGATCATGATCGCGCCCGTCTCGGTCTGCCACCAGGTGTCCACGATCGGGCAGTGCTCGCGACCGACGTTTGTGCGGTACCACATCCAGGCCTCGGGGTTGATCGGCTCGCCGACCGTCCCGAGCAGTCGCAGGCTGCTGAGGTCGTGGCTCTTGGGCAGGTCGTCGCCCCACTTCATGAGCGTGCGGATCGTCGTTGGCGCGGTGTAGAGGACGGTGGCCTTGAACTGCTCCACGATCTTCCACCACCGGTCACGGCCGCCCGAGTCGGGCAGGCCCTCGTACATGATCTGGGTCGCGCCCAGGGTCAGCGGTCCGTAGACGATGTAGCTGTGGCCGGTGATCCAGCCGATGTCCGCCGCCGTCCAGAGCACGTCGGTCTCGGTCTTCACGTCAAAGATGTAGTGGTAGGTCGCCGAGCACTGGGTGAGATAGCCCGCCGTCGTGTGGAAGATGCCCTTGGGCTTGGCGGTCGTGCCCGAGGTGTACATCAAGAACAGCGTGTGCTCAGCCGGGAACGACTCGGGCGTGTGCTGGTCGCTCTGGCGCTCGACCACGTCGTGCCACCAGTAGTCGCGGCCCTCGACCCAGTTCACGTCGCCGCCGGTGCGGCGCACGACGAGCACCGTCTTGACGTCCGGGCAGCTTTGCAGCGCCTCGTCCACCGCACTCTTGAGCGGGCTCGGCGCACCGCGGCGGAAGGCGCCGTCGGCGGTGATGACGAACCGGCAGTCCGAGTCGAGGATGCGGCTCGACAGCGCGTCGGCCGAAAAGCCACCGAACACGACCGAGTGCGCGGCCCCCAGACGCACGACGGCGAGCATCGCGATCACGGCCTCGGGGATCATCGGCATGTAGATGGCGACGCGGTCGCCCTTCTTCACGCCGAGCTCGATCAGCGCGTTGGCGGTCTGGCAGACCAGCTTGTGCAGATCGGCGTAGGTGATCGTGCGCGACTCCCCCTCGGCGTCGGCGACCCAGTAGTAGGCGACCTTGTCGCCGCGACCCTCGTTGACGTGACGGTCGACGCAGTTCACGCTCGCGTTGAGCGTGCCGTCGCTGAACCAGCGCGCGTTGGGCAGGTCCCACTCGAGCGTCGACGTAGGCTTGGTGTCCCACACGAGGCGCTCGGCTTGCTTGCGCCACCACGCCTCGGGATCAGCCTTCGCCTCATCGTAAATCGAAGGCTTGGCGTTGGCGGTGGCGATAAAGGACTCGCTAGGCGGAAAGGACCGCTTCTCGTCGAGCCAAGCTTCCAATTTTGCTTCAGTCATAGTTCCCCCAGGGAGTCGGTAATGCAGCGATAGCGCAATTCGAATGTTGAAGTACTGCGATGCAACGTTGAGGTGACAGTATCCCTACTGCGCCCCAAAATGCCAACAGCGCCCGAACCAAACTGGTCGGGCGCTGTTGGCGGTTGGGTCCGGTGGCAAGCCACCAGTGACTCGTACCTTAGCCGCGCGGGCCGACCGGAAGAACCACCTTCTTAAACGTGTCGTTGATGACACCGGCCGCCGAGGCGTACCAGGCGAGGATTGCCGTCAGCAAGCCAAGCCAGCCGCCCACCTTCACCATGCTCGCGTGACCGCCGCCCCAGTTCCCAATGGTGAGGAAGATGAAGGTCACGGTCAGGACGAGGAACACCAAGAACAGAATCGTGTTGGTCTTCATCGAGCCGATCAGCATGTACGCGGTGAAGATGGTCCAGCCGAGCAGGAAGACTCCTACGGACGGACCTGGGAAAGCCTTCTGGAAGTTGACAAGGGCATACAGCGAAATCCAGAACGCGCCGTATGACGTGAAAGCAACCGCACCGAAGGTGTTCTTGCGCATGAACTCCCACATACCAGCAAGTATCTGAGCGAATCCGCCGTAGACCAACGCCAGCGAGAGCGCTGCCGAGACTCCCGCTCCGTGCCACAGGTTGGCGTTCGCGCTGCTCAGAGCGAAAGTCGTCATCGCAAACGCAGCGAGACCCAACGGACCCGGATCAGCTACCTTGTGTTCGTCTGCCATTGAAATACCCCCATTTAGAGTTCACAGCGAACCCTCTGGATTGAGGGTTCAGTACCGATTAAACACCAGCGCTCGCGGGCAACGTGGCTTATAAGGGGCCGAAAACGTGAAAACATTCACAATCATTTACCCTGGTCATGGTCGACCTCTAGGGACTTAAGTCCCACCAGCATGAAAGTTTCAGGCTTCTCGCGCCGTCGTATCAAGGGCGAGTCGAAAGGACGAAATACTGCCCTCGAGGTCGTGTGCCGAGGCTCCATCGAGGATCCGCTGGACCAACGCCGAGCCGACGATCACGCCATCGCTGAACGCGCCGGCGTCGCTCGCGTGCTCGGGCGTCGTGATGCCGATCCCGACGTAGGTCGGGGTGTCACAGACACTGCGCACCGACTGGACCACGCGCGCGGCGTCGCCCACGTCACTGGCCCGGCCCGTCACCGCCATTCGCGCGGCGGCGTAGACGAAGCCCTGGGACTGTTCGCCAATCCGTCGGACACGCTCGATCGGGCTCGACGGTGCGACCATCAAGACCGTCGCGACGTCAGCGGCCGTAGCGACCTCACGCCACGGGGTCGCCTCTTCGATCGCGAGGTCGGGCACGATCACGCCCGCCACGCCACTCGCGCCGAGCAGCTCGGCCGAGCGCTCGAGCCCGAAGTGGTGCAGCACGTTGAAGTAGGTCATCACGACAATCGGCACCTCGAAGGCGGCGACCGCCAACTCGTGACAGATCGACTCGAGGGTCGCCTCGTTGCCCAACGCCCGCAGCGCGCCCTCTTGGATCACGGGCCCGTCCATCATGGGGTCCGAGAACGGCACGCCGACCTCGACGACGTCGGCCCCCGCGTGGATCGACGCGGCGACGTAGGTCGTCCAGTCCGACGTGAGACCGCCGACGAAGTAGGGCACGAGCGCCTTGCGGCGCGCGCGAAGATCGCGCAGTCGCGTATCGAGGGTGGTCACGACTCGCCCCGCAAAATGCTGCGCACCTGGGCCACGTCCTTGTCGCCGCGCCCCGAGAGGTTGAGCAGGACCGTCGATCCCGCGGGAACCTCGTCCCCGGCGGCGTTCACGAGCCACGCCACGGCGTGGGCCGTTTCCAGGGCGGGGATGATCCCCTCGAGCTCGCTCAGCAGTTGCAGGGCACCGATCACCACGTCGTCGCCCACGGCGACGTAGCGAGCCCGGCCGAGGTCCGCGAGGTACGCGTGTTCGGGACCGATGCCGGGATAGTCCAGGCCCGCCGAGATCGAGTAGGCCTCCTCGATCTGGCCGTGGTCATCCTGTAAGAGCAGGGAACGCATCCCGTGCAGTACGCCTGGCGTGCCCAGTCCGACCGCCGACCCTCCAGCCGCCTCGACCCCGATCAGCTGGGCCGAACTGTCGGCGAAGCCGGCGAAGACGCCGGCCGCGTTTGAGCCACCACCGACGCAGGCGACGACGAAGTCGGGCGTCGTAACGCCGAAGTCGCGCAGCTGGCTCGCCGCCTCGGCCCCGATGACGCTCTGGAACTCGCGCACCATCCACGGAAAGGGGTGCGGGCCCATGACCGAGCCGATGCAGTAGTGGGTATCAGCGGCGCAGGTCACCCACTCACGAAGCGCCTCGTTCACCGCGTCTTTCAGTGTGCGGCTGCCCGACGTGACCGGCACCACGGTCGCGCCCAAGAGCTCCATGCGAAAGACGTTGAGCGCCTGGCGGACCGTGTCGACCTCGCCCATGTAGACCGTGCACGCGAGTCCGAGGCGCGCGGCGGCCGTCGCGGTGGCGACGCCGTGCTGGCCGGCTCCCGTCTCGGCGATGATGCGGGTCTTGCCCATCCGCTTCGTGAGGAGCGCTTGGCCGACGACATTGTTGATCTTGTGGCTGCCGGTGTGGGCCAGGTCCTCGCGCTTGGCGTAGACCCGAAGTCCCAGTCGCTGTGAGAGTCGCTCGAGGTAGGTCACGGGTGTGGGGCGCCCACCGAACTCGCGCAGCGTGTCGTGGTACTGCGCGACGAAGGTCGGATCGCCCCAGGCGTCGCGGAAGGCGACGTCCAGTTCGAGACAGGCCGGCATCAGCGCCTCGGGCACGAAGCGACCGCCGAAGGAGCCGAAGTGCCCGCCCTCGTCGGGCGGGCCCATGACCGGGCTCACGTGCGCTCCGCGAAGGCGCCGCGCGCGTTCGCAACGAAGGCGACGACGGCGCCGCGGTCTTTGTGGCCGGGTGACGCCTCGACGCCACTGGCGACGTCGACGCCCCAGACCCACGGCTGGCTGATCACGGCACTCACGTTGCTCGACGTTAATCCGCCGGCGGCGATGATCGGCCGCGCCCACGGGCGCGTGGCGACGTCGACCCAGCCGTGCGCCTCGCCGCTGCCGGGCGTCGGGCCGTCGAGCAGCACCGCATCCACCGAGGTCTCGTCGAAGTTCCAGAACTCCTCGCTGCCGATCCCCAGGGCTCGAATGAGGTAGGGGCCGCGTTCGCGCAGGGCCTGGTGCAGTGACGCGGAGATGGGATCGTGCAGCTGCACGGCGTCGGGCTGGACCTGATCGAGCGCGTCGAGGATCGCGTCGTCGTCGAGCTCGCGCACGACGAGCACGCTCGCCAGTCGGTCGCGCGCCCACGCCGTCACCGACTGGGCCATTGGTATCGAGACCTGGCGTCGCGAGGGTGCCACGATCAACCCGATGGCGTCGGCCCCGGCGTCGTGCACGAGCGCGGCGTCCTCGATGGAGGTCACGCCGCAGATCTTCACCAAGCTCGCCCGGTCGAATCTACCCACGGGGACTCCGGGTCACGGCCGCGAACTCGGCCACGAGCGACGCCGGTGACGCGCTGGTCACGAACGTCTCACCGATCAGTACGGCGTCGAATCCTCCGGCCGCCACTCGCTCGATGTCGGACACGGTGCGCAGTCCCGACTCGGCCACGGTGATCACCGACGCCGGCAGCGAGGCACCGATGCGCAGCGCGCGCTCGGGGTCGACCGCGAAGGTCCTCAGGTCGCGCTGATTCACACCGACGATCGTCGCGCCCGCGTTGAGTGCGCGACGCGCCTCGAGGTCGTCGTGCACCTCGACGAGCGCGTCCAGTCCGCAGTCGGCGACGAGACTGATCAGGCGCGCGAGACTCGCGTCGTCGAGCACCGAGACGATCAAGAGCACGGCGGCGGCTCCGACGTCGCGCGCATCGAGGACGTCGTTCTCGCCAATGGTGAAGTCCTTGCGCAAGATCGGGCGGTCGACGGCGGCGCGGACGGCGCGCAGGTCGTCGAGGGAGCCGCCGAAGAACTGCTCGTCGGTCAGCACCGAGATCGCCGCGGCTCCCCCGCTGGCGTAGTCCCTGGCGAGCGACGTCGGGTCGAGGTTGGGGGCCAGCGGGCCCTTGGAGGGTGAGCGTCGCTTCACCTCGGCGATGATCTGCACGGTGTCAGCGCGCAGGGCACCGGCGAAGGACGGACCGTCGTAGGCGGGGCCGTCGAGGCGCGAGCGCCACTCGCGCGGGTCCGCGACGGCACGGTGCGCGGCCACGATCTCGTCGAGGTAGGTCGGACGCATTGGCGAATTCTACTGGCGCAATGGCGCGGTCCCAGTCGCGCGTGGTCGCCGTCGCGGCGGGCGAGGCGTTCGCTAGTGCGAGACTACGATAGGCCAATGTCAGAGGCTTCCTCGACCCATTTGACGCCGACGCAGTTCACGAGCGACGTCCTTGGACCGCTCGTGCGCGGTTTCGACCTCGACCGCGCTCACGCCCGCGAGGCACTCGCCGCGATCCTGTCGGGTGACATCGAGGCCGTCCACGTGGCGAGCTTCCTCACCGCTCTCACCGCGAAGGGCGAGACGCCGGCCGAGATGACTGGCTTCGTGGACGCGATGGTCGATGCGGCCACGACCTTCACGATCGCCGACGACGCCGTCGACATCGTCGGCACCGGCGGCGATCAGCTGCACACGGTGAATATCTCGACCATGGCCTCACTCGCGGTCGCCGGCTGTGGCGTGCCAGTCGCCAAGCACGGCAATCGGGCGGCGTCGTCGTCGGTGGGTTCGGCCGACGTCCTCGAAGCCCTGGGCGTGCGCCTCGACCTCCCGGTCGAAGGTGTGCTCGCGTGCATCCGCGAGGCCAGCATCGGCTTCCTCTTCGCACCAGCGTGT
>JAJZSX010000045.1 GCA_021849435.1 Actinomycetes bacterium
GAAGCGAACCACCCGCCCGGTGGTTCGCGCGAACGAGGCGAAGTCGAGGATTTCGTCGTCGTTGACACCCTCCAGCATCACGACATTCACCTTCAACGGTGTCAGCCCGTATCGCTCGGCGACGTCCATCGCGTCAAGCACTCTCGCGAGATCACCCCGCCGACGAATCTGCGCGAAGCGCTCGGGCCGTAACGAGTCACAGCTGACGTTGACGCGCGATAAACCCGCCGCGGCCAGGGCAGGAGCCAGGCGAGCGAGTTCGGTGCCATTGGTGGTCATCGCGAGATCGTCAATGCCGAGTTCTCGCAGCTGACCCACGAGCGCGACGACGTCGCGCCGCACGAGCGGTTCGCCGCCGGTGAGGCGCACGGACGTCACCCCCAGGTCCCGGGCGACGCGCGCGACGCGGGCGATCTCTTCGAAGGAGAGAATCTCTTCGCGCGGCCGGAATGCCACGCCTTCCTCGGGCATGCAATACACGCAGCGCAGGTTGCAGCGATCGGTCACCGACACGCGCAGGTCCCGATGAACGCGGCCGAAGGCGTCGACGAGGGGACCGACAACGGGCATGTGGCCGCCGTCGACGACGTTGACGGCCAGAGGGCTCGATCGAAGACTCACGTTGGCTCTCATGGGCTCTCAGTCACGTCGCGCACCTCTCGTCGACGTCGAGCCGCCGTTCGCGTGTGGACGATTCTCGACTCTCTCCCAGCCACGTCGGGGCCGGCGCGACGCTCCCAGCGAGTCGCGGCTGCGATAGACGATGTAGGGCCGGTAGAAGTAGCCCACCGGAGCGGCGAGCACATGCACGAGACGAGTGAACGGCCACGCGCCAATCAGGAGAAACGCAAACAACGCGTGAAGCTGAAAGCTCCACGGGGCCCCGCTCATCAGCGCCGCGTCTGGTCGAAAGAGGAGGACGCCGCGGAACCACACCGCCACCGTCAACCGGTAGTCGTAGCCACCGGCGTATCCTCCCATGCCGAACAGGTTGCCCCACATGGTGTTGACGAGCCCGAGGGCGATGACGATCCCGAGCAGCGGGTACATCACCTTGTCAGTTACGGTCGTCACCCTAAAGACTGATGGCGTGATGCGACGCCGATAGATCAACATCGCGAGACCCGTCACGGTGGCCAGGCCCGCGAGGGTTCCCATGACGACCGCAACGAGATGATACGTATGCTCCGAGACGCCGAGCGCCGTAGTCCAGTTCTGGGGGACCAGCAGACCCACGAGGTGACCGCCGAGCACGCCGAGGATCCCGAAGTGAAACAGTGGCGAGGCCCACGCGAGGATCTTCTTCTCGTAGAGCTGAGAGGAACGACTCGTCCAACCGAACTTGTCGTACTTGAAACGCCACACGTGACCGACGAAGAACGAGGTCAAACAGATGTAGGGAAAGACGATCCACAGAAACTGCTTCATGAGCGCGCCCGCCGTTCAATGTTCACGTACGTCACCGGCGTGCTGTCGCTTCCGCACCCCACCGAGAGGCTGCCTCTGTAGGGCGCCAGGGCCGTACCGTCGTCGATGCCCACGAGTTCGCTCGGTGGGCCCTCATAGACGAGTCGCTCAGCCTCGGTGATCGTGCGATCCAGCCGCGGCGGCAGCAGCGAGTCCACGACGCGCACAATCCCCGCGTAGGGCGAGTTCAGCTCGTCGAGCGCCTCAAGCAAGACGAGCAGTCCGGCCCGGTGCTCGTGCATCAGACGAATCGCCGCGTCTTCATGGCCGAGAGCGGCGAACTCCAAGATGGCGGGAAGGTAATCCGGCAGCTCGCCCTGGGCCACCTCCTGGCCCGCCACTTTGAACTCGTTGAGGAAGCGCCACAACGCCATGCCGCGGCGTCGGGTGTCGCCGTTCAAGTAATAGCTCAGGTACAGGCAACACCGGCGCTTGAGATCGAACGTCGCTACGTAGTCGGTCTGCGAGTCCAAGAGAGACACGTCCTCGAGACGCCGACACAGCACCGCGAACGGCTCACCGACACGGCGAGGCAGCTGACCGTAGACGCGGTTCAGCGACGGGAGACTCTCGATCAACTGCTCGTCGGGATAGCGCAGCACGAGCGAGGCGAGCGCGAACGTGGCTCGCGCCTCATCGGCGTCCACCCGCGCACTCCACGCTCGAAGCACCCTTCTCTTCGTCGTCATCGTGCGCCTCCCTCGTCGTCGATCTCGGAGAAGCGATCCGCGTTCGCCCGTCGTCGAGCCAAATTGAATGTTTGAATCGCCACCGGCACGGGCTCGCCACCACCCAGGCCCTGGCCTTCGCTCGGCTCCCACGAGTCGTAGCCAACGCTGCATCCGGGCAGCTCGTCAAGTTCGCGAGCGATCTCGACGTGAGCCGTGGGGATGACGTAGCGATCTTCGTACTTGGCGATCGCGAGGAGCCGGTAGAGGGCCTCGATCTCCTCAGTCGTCATTCCGACGGCCTCGGCGATCGACGGATCGTTCTCTTCGCCGAGATTGACGTTGCGCATGTGCGACCTCATCGCCGCGAGCGTGCGCAGGACTCCTCGTACCGGCTGAACGTCGCCCGCCGTGAAGAGGCCCGCGAGGTACTCGATGGGAATGCGCAGCGAGTCAATCGCGGCGAAGAGACTCGGGCGGTCCTCACCGTCAAAGCCGGTGTCGCGCAACGCCTCGACGACGGGCGACAAGGGTGGCACGTACCAGACCATCGGCATCGTCCGGTATTCAGGGTGAAGGGGCAGAGCCACCCGATAGCGACACGCCAGGTCGTAGACCGGCGAGAGACGCGCGGCGTCGAGCCAGTCCTCTGAGATGCCCGCCGCCCTCGCCGCGGTGATCACCTCGGGGTCGGTGGGGTCAAGCAAGACTGAACGCTGCGCCTCGAGCAGATCCTTCGGGTCCTCCACCGACGCCGCCTCCAACACTGCATCGGCATCGTAGAGAAAGAGCCCGATGTAGCGAAGCCGGCCCACACAGGTCTCGGCGCACACTGTGGGCTGTCCCACCTCGATGCGCGGATAACAGAACGTGCACTTCTCGGCCTTTCCCGTGCGGTGATTGAAATACACCTTCTTGTACGGGCATCCCGACACGCACATGCGCCATCCGCGGCACCGGTCCTGGTCTACGAGAACGATGCCGTCCTCCACGCGCTTGTACATGGCGCCCGACGGACAGCTGGCCACGCACGATGGGTTCAGACAGTGCTCGCATATCCGGGGCAGGTGGAACATGAATGCGTTTTCGTAGTCCAGGCGCACCTTCTCCGAGATCCCCTGGAGAATCGGGTCTCCGCCCGCGTGCTCGGGCCCGCCGCCGAGATCGTCATCCCAGTTCGCCGACCACGTGATCTTCATCGGACGCCCGTCGACCTGCGAGAGCGGTCGCGCGACCGGGACGTCGCGCTGGGCTGGCGCATTGATCAGAGCGTCGTAGTCATAGGTCCACGGCTCGTAGTAGTCCGACAGGGCGGGCAGGTTGGGATTGGAGAAGATTCTCAACATCCGGCTGGCCCGTCCCCCTGCGCGCAGACGCAGCCCCCCGCGACGGTTGCGAACCCAGCCGCCGTGCCAGCGGCTCTGGTCCTCGTGGGTGCGCGGATATCCGAGCCCCGGACGGGTTTCAACGTTGTTGAACCATACGTACTCGACACCCGGTCGGTTCGTCCAGGCCTGCTTACAGGTGACCGAACAGGTGTGACAGCCGATGCACTTGTCGAGGTTCATGACCATGCCCATCTGGGCCATCACGCGCATTAGTACTCCACCTCCTGGCTGCGACGACGAATCACCGTGATCTCGTCTCGTTGATTCCCAGTCGGGCCGTAGTAGTTGAAGCCGTACGAGAACTGGGCGTAGCCGCCGATGAGATGCGACGGCTTGATCAGCAAGCGAGTGAGGCTGTTGTGGATACCACCGCGCTTCTTGCTGACCTCGCTGATCGGCACGTCAATCGTTCGGTCCTTGGCGTGGTACATGTACACGGTGCCCTCGGGCATGCGATGACTCACGATCGCACGCGCCACCACCACGCCGTTGCGGTTGTAGGCCTCGATCCAGTCATTGTCCTTGACGCCGATGCGTTCGGCATCCTGGGTGCTCATCCACAGATCAGGTCCGCCTCGCGAAAGGCTCAGCATGAAGAGGTTGTCCTGGTACTCGGAGTGGATGGACCACTTTGAGTGGGGCGTGAGATAGCGCACGGTCACCTCGAGTCGACCGTCCTCGCCGAGTCGCGGCTCACCGAAGAGGGATCGAATGTCCAGCGGTGGTCGATACGCCGGCAGTTGCTCGCCGAGTTCGGCCATCCAATCATGGTCCATGAAGAAGTGCTGGCGTCCGGTGAGCGTATGCCACGGCTTGAGCCGTTCGACATTGATAGTGAAGGGCGAGTAGCGACGACCCCCGTGCTCGCTGCCGGACCACTCGTGAGAGGTGATGACCTGCTGGGGGCGCGACTGCGTGTCGGCGAATGTGATACGCCGGCCCTCGCTGTCGCTCGCGAGATCCTTGAGCGGACGACCGACGCGCCGCTCGAGCTCGGCGAAGCCCGCCGTCGCGATGCGCCCGTTCGTCGTTCCCGACAGGGCGAGTATCGCTTCGCAGGCCTGCTCGGCCTTGGCCAGACTCGGTCGGCCGTCAGCGGGCCCGCCGCGCACGGTGCCGTTGACCCGTCTCAGGTATTCGACCTCTGCTTCGGGCTTGAGTGATATACCCTTCACCGTGGTCCCGAGCCGCTCCACGTTGGGCCCGAGCGCCGTCATCATCGCACCGACGTTTGCGTAATCCCGCTCGACGGTGACGAAGGACGGCATCGTCTGACCCGGGACGGGCTCGCAGTCGCCGAGCAGCCAGTCGCGCACGCGCCCTCCGGGCTGGGACGTCTCACCGGGCGTGTCGTGCTGGAGCGGCACCGCGACCAAGTCGTGGCGCACGCCCAGGTGGCGTTGGGCGTGGCGACTGAACTCCTGGGCCATCGCGACGAACGTGTCGTAGTCCGAACGCGTCTCCCACGGTGGGGCGATCGCGGCGCTGAACGCGTGGACGAAAGGATGCATGTCTGTGCTGGAGAGGTCGTACTTCTCATACCAGGTCGCCGCGGGCAACAGGACGTCGGAGAACAATCCGGTGCTTGTCATGCGAAAGTCGAGAGACACCAGCAGGTCGAGCTTGCCGACGGGCGCCTCGTCGTGCCACACCACCTCCTTCGGTCGATTCTCAAGGGGTGTCTCCTCGGCGCGAATCGCGGCGTCCGCACCTAAGAGGTGATGGAGGAAGTACTCGTTGCCCTTGCCCGAGGATCCGAGCAGATTGGCCCGCCACACCGTGAGGACCCGCGGCCAGTTCTCCGGTGCATCGGGGTCGGTGCAGGAAAACGCCAGCCGGCCCGACGTCAGCTCTTGGACCACGTAGTCGCCGGGATCTCGATCCTCGCGCCGCGCGGCGTCGGCGATCTCGAGAGGATTGCGATTAAACGTCGGATACGAGGGGGTCCACCCCAGACGCGTCGCCTGCACGATGCAGTCACTCAACGCGCGATTCTTGAAGAGACCCCGTCCGAGCGGCGTCGCGAGCTCGTCGGCGCCGAAGCCGTCGTAGCGCCACTGGTCAGTGACCTGGTACCAGAACGTGGTGCCGGCCATCTGGCGTGGCGGCCGCACCCAGTCCAGTCCGAAGGCCAGCTGCGCCCACCCCGTGAAGGGACGGACCTTCTCCTGACCGACGTAGTGGGCCCATCCTCCACCGTTCACTCCCTGGCAGCCCGTCAGGATGACGAGCCCGAGGATCGCACGGTAGGCCTCGTCGGCGTGAAACCAGTGGTTGACGCCCGCCCCCAGGGCGATCATCGAGCGACCGCCGGACTCCTCAGCGTTGCGCGCGAACTCGCGGGCAATGCGCTCGGCCGTGGCGGCCGGCACAGACGTGATGGCCTCCTGCCAGGCCGGCGTGTACGTCTCGACGTCGTCGTAGCCGGTCGGCCACACGCCGGGTAGCCCCTCGCGAGAGACACCGTACTGCGCCAAGAGAAGATCGAAGACGGTCGTCACGAGGTGCCCTGACACCACGCGCGTGGGGACTCCTCGTCGGATGACACCCCCACCCTCGCCGTTCACGTCGAAGCGCGGAAGGTCGACCTCGACGGCCGGCGCGCCCTCGCCCGCAAACGACAGAATCGGGTCGATCTCACCGAGGTCCAGATTCCAGTGACCCTCGCCAGAGGCGGTGTGTCGAAACCCGAGTGATCCATTGGGCACCCGGGCCTCGTTAGTCGCGCGGTCGATCAGGACCGTCTTCCACTGCGCACCCTCTGACGTGTCGAGCGAGCCGCTCGAGTCCACCAGGTCGGCGGCGGTGAGAAAGCGATCCGCGACGTAGGCGGTCGAGTCGTCGCGAGCTCGCAACGTCACGAGGAACGGCAGGTCCGTGTACTGCTTGGCGTACTCCTCAAAACGGGGAACCGTTCGCTCGACGAAGAACTCCTTCAAGATGACGTGGCCCATGGCCATCGCGAGAGCCCCGTCGGTGCCGGGCTGGGCGGCCAACCACTCGTCCGCGAACTTAGAATTCACGGCGTAGTCGGGGCTGACAGCGACCACCTTTTGTCCCCGATAGCGCGCCTCGGTCATGAAGTGGGCGTCGGGCGTCCTCGTGACGGGGATGTTCGAGCCCCACATGATCAGGTATGACGCATTGAACCAGTCGGCCGACTCGGGAACGTCGGTCTGATCACCGAAGACCTGGGGCGAGGCGATCGGCAGATCTGCGTACCAGTCGTAGAACGAGATCATCGTGCCGCCGAGCAGGCTCGTATAGCGCGCCCCTGCCGCGTGCGACGCCATCGACATGGCGGGAATCGGAGAGAATCCGGCGATGCGGTCCGGCCCCCACTCTTTGATGGTGTGAACTTGGGCGGCCGCGACAATCTCGAGCGCCTCTTCCCACCTCGCGCGCACCAGTCCGCCCTTGCCGCGCGCCGACTGAAAGCGACGGCGGCGCTGCGGGTCATTCATGAGATCGGCCCACGCGAGCACCGGGTCACCAAGGCGCTCGCGCGCCTCGCGATACATCTCCAACAGCACCCCGCGTACGTAAGGGAAGCGCACGCGGGTCGGCGAGTACGTATACCAGGAGAACGACGCGCCCCTCGGGCAGCCCCGGGGCTCGTACTCGGGCGAGTCGGCCCCCACCGTCGGGTAGTCGGTCTCCTGGGTCTCCCAGGTGATGATCCCATCCTTGACGTAGACCTTCCACGAGCACGAACCGGTGCAGTTCACGCCATGGGTGGAACGAACGATGCGATCGTGCGACCAGCGATCCCGATAGAACACATCCGCGTCGCGCCCACCCTCGTAGGTCACCGTTCGCAAATCCTGATCGACGCGTCCCGGCTGGACCATCCGACGGGCCTTCAGTAGGCCCGATATCAGCTCTCCGTCGATCTTCGTACGCTCGTCGTTGCTCACTGCTTCTCCCATCGCCACTTCTATGTCACTTGCTAAGGCTGTCCGCTTCCTTGAAGATGAACTACACACCGGAGTGGTTCCTCGGATACGAGCGGGTCGAGGCCCGTCACCGACATCGTCGGAGCGATCCGTTCGAACGTTGCGCTCAACATCCCGAGGTGTACCTGGCACACCACGGATCGATCCTTGATCGCAATGTCGGCGAAGGGACACTGATGGAGCACGAGCCGATCCTGGTTGGTCGACGGCTCAATCCGCGGATCGAAGCCCAGATCGTTCAGGACCGCCAACACCGTGTCGATCCCGCTATTCGACGCGCCCTCAACCTCGTCGGGCGACGTCACGTCCAACGCGTCCGCCCATCGACGTCCCGCGCGCAGGGCGAGCTGGTGGTCCTGGACCTCTCCCAGTTGGTCCACGAGGATTCGCGCGAGCTCGCGATACGAGGTATCGGTAGTGGTGCGATGCTGCGTGACGGGAGCATCCGACGTGGCTTCATAGAGCACCCGCGGGCGACCGGGGACCGTGCGCTGCTCACCGACGCGCTTGACGAGACCCGAGTCGACCAAGACGTTCAGGTGCACCCGCGCGGTGTTGGAGTGCAGCCCTACCGCTCGGCTCGCTTCGGCGGCGTCTAGGGGTCGTTCACTTCTCCGCAGCACCCCCAAGAGAGCTTGACGGCTTTCACTGGCGAGGGCACGATGGGTCGCCGTCTTCGAAACGGTGCGTGGCACTCGAACAGTATTACTCATAAACGATGGTAAAAAGAATGCCAAACGGCACAATCGTTCAAGAGACGAGGTAGAGGGTGGCACACGCGCAGGAACCCAGACAGGTCCCCCGCCCGATGGGATCAATTGCTCGCTCCGTCCAAAGGCTCCATCCGGGCTACTTCGCCTTCGTGATGGCCACGGGGATCATCTCCACGGGCACCGACCTCCTCGGTCCGGATTGGCTCTCGCAAGCACTCCTGGCGATTGGCGCGGCTGGCTTCGTTCTGCTCAGCCTGGCTCTGGTCCTTCGCGTGCTCTTCTTTCGAAGCGCCGTCGTCGCTGACCTACGGGCTCCCGAACGCGTCTTTGGTTTCTTCACCGTCGTGGCGGGCATGAACGTATTAGGCGTTCGACTCGCCATCTCGGGCCATCCGCTCCTCACCGCCATCTTGGCCGGTGTCGCCGCGGTGATCTGGTTGATCCTCACCTACGGAGTGCCCGCCACCCTCGTCCTCTTGCGCGACAGCGACTCCGTCGTGCGAGGAGTCAACGGCAGCTGGCTGGTGTGGGTCGTGGCCACGCAGTCGGTGTCGACCGCAGCGTCGTCTCTCATCACGGCGTGGCCGTCCAGCGCGGCGACCTTCGAGCCCATCGCCGTCGCCCTGTGGGGAATCGGTCTCGTGCTCTATCTCGTGCTGATCGTGCTGATCGTCTTTCGCTGGCTGAGCATCGTGGTGACGCCGGCTGAGCTCGGCCCCCCGTACTGGATCCTCATGGGCGCCACGGCCATCACCGTCCTCGCGGCCGCTCGAATCCTCGCCACCCCCCACAACCTTCCCGTCTACCGCGCCACCGCGGGGTTCATCGAAGGCGCCACCTTCGTTCTGTGGGCGTTTGGCACGTGGTGGGTACCGTTTCTCATTGTTCTTGGTCTCTGGCGCCACGTGGGTCGCCACTGGAGCATCGCCTATGAGCCGACGCTCTGGAGCATGGTCTTTCCACTGGGCATGTACAGCGTGGCCACTCTGTCATTTGGCAAGGTCACCGGCATCTCCTTCATGAAGCCCGTTAGTCAGTTCATGATCTGGGTCGCCGTCGTCGTCTGGGCGCTCGTCGCACTCAGCTTCATCGTCCGTGTGCTCACACCCCACGAGACAACAACAACGCTTGCGCACCACCACCCGTAATCGCAGGACCCGGGGCACGAATCGGGTGCGAAACAGCGTCCGCGATAACTCCACCATGTGTAGCGCCGTACTACACATATGCTAGGCCCATGTGGCCGCCCCGCGCCCGACCCGACGGCGCGGCGATTTCACGAGCTCGCCAGGCCACGGTGACCAACGTCCGAGCGGACGAGGAGCCCGTTGCGACCGGGCGACGGGGACGCTGGGCGGCGCTGGGTCTGCTCGGTGCACTCGGTCCCGGACTCATGGTCATGCTGGCCGACACTGACGCGGGCAGCGTCATCACGGCGGCGCAGTCCGGTGCGACCTTCCGCTACCGGCTGGTCCTGCCCGAGCTCGTGTTGATCCCGATCCTCTACCTCGTCCAGGAGATGACCGTTCGCCTCGGCCTTGTCACGCGGCGAGGCCACGGGGCGCTGATTCGCGATCTCTTCGGTGAGGGCTGGGCGACGCTGGCGGCCGCCGCGATGTTCGTCGCCTGCGTGGGAGCACTCGTCACCGAGTTCGCCGGCGTCGCCGGGGTGGGCGATCTGGTGGGACTCGCCCGCTGGCAGACAGTCCCGATTAGCGCGCTCGCCCTCATCGTCCTCGTCCTGCTCGGTCGCTACCGGCGCGTCGAACACGTCGGGATCGCCGTCGGGGCGCTCGAACTGCTCTTCATTCCGGCCGCGCTGGTCGCGCACCCGCACCTCGGCCAGGTCGCCCACGACCTCGCGCGCCCCTGGTCCGGGGGTGGGGGCTACGCGACGCTGCTCGCGGCCAACGTCGGGGCCGTCATTATGCCCTGGATGGTCGTCTACCAGCAGAGCGCGGTGACCGAGAAGGGCCGACGCGGGCTCGACGCGGCCCGGGCGCTGCGTGCGGCGCGTCTGGACACCGCGGTCGGTGCGGTTCTCACCCAGGTGATCATGGTCGCGGTCCTCGTCGCTTCGGCCGCAACCCTGGGGGGCCGAACGCGCCCGCTGCGATCGGTGGGCGAGATCGCCTCGGCCCTGACCCCGTTCCTCGGCCGCTCTCGAGCGATCCTCTTCTTCGGCCTCGGCATGATCGGCGCGTCGATCGTCGCGGCGCTGGTGGTCAGTCTCGCCGGGGCCTGGGCGCTGTCCGAAGCACGCGGGTGGCGCCACAGCCTCAACGACTCGCCCACGCGCGCACCCGGCTTCTACGCGCTGGCGGTGGGAGGGATACTCGTCGGCGCGGCGCTCGTGCTCGCGGTGCCCAACCTCGTGAACCTGTCGATCGACGTCGAGATCCTCAACGCGTGCCTGCTGCCAATCGTGCTCGGATTACTCCTCGCGCTTGAACGGCGCGCGCTCGCGCCGGCGCTGCGCATGCGCGGCGCCCGGCGAGGTGTCACCTACGCGCTGGTGGGCGTGATCATCGCCCTCGGCCTGGGAACCGCCGCCTCGGTCGCGCACCCGTGAGAGGCAATCAGGAGTTCATCGACTTCTCGATGGTTGAGACGATGCGCTCGACCGACGGCAGGGCCATGTCCTCTAGCGCGTCGGCCGCCGGCAGGGGGATGTGCGGGGTCGTGATGCGCACGGTCGGCCCGTCGAGATCGTAGAAGATCTCCTCGGTCACGATCGAGGACAGCTCGCCGCCCCAACCGCACAGACGCGGGTTCTCCTCCACCGTGAAGAGGCGGCCGGTGGAGGCCACTTCGCGCAGGATCGTCTGGGTGTCGAGGGGCACCAGGCTGCGCACGTCGACGACGGTGCAGTCGATGCCGCTGGCCGCTAACTCTTCGGCGGCGGCGAGGGCGCGCGGCACCATGAGCCCCAGCGCCACGATCGTCGCGTCGCCGCCGTGGCGCAGCACCTTCGCGCTGCCCAGCGTGTCGACGACGTCGGTGTCGGGCACGT
>JAJZSX010000046.1:0-8984 GCA_021849435.1 Actinomycetes bacterium
CGGCCATACTGGACATGGCCGTATCCCTTCGAGTTCACTTGGAGGAGCGCTTTCACTCCGACGGGTTTAACCTTGGCGTAAATATCGGAGACGCCGCGGGGCAGACCGTCGGACACGCGCATCTGCACCTTATTCCTCGCTACTTTGGTGACGTTCCGGATCCTCGTGGCGGTATTCGCTGGATGATCCCCGACCGAGCTCGTTACTGGACCTGATTTTTAGGAGACGCGCGTCACCGCCTCGTATTTGCTGATTCGCCAAGCCTGAGTTTTATCGTTCAGCGGTTCGCGCTGAAACACGGCGCTTGACAGGTAGCAACTTCAACTCAGTGTTGAGTCGTCGGCCGGTCCCGCAATTGGCCGGTCGAATAGGTCGAGGTACCGGTTGAAGCGGTACACGCGACCACGTGGGCGCCCGGTGATCTCCTGGAGGGTAAGGAGTTGTTCCAACCGCCGAATGAATGCGCCCGCCGCAGGATGTGACACACCGATCGCCGACTCGATCCACTCGGAGTTCACGATGGGCTGTTGGTAGAGGCGGTTGAGTAGTTGCAGTTCGCGCGCCGAACCGCCTTACCTAGGGTAACTTAACGCAGGCTGGCGTCCGCCGAGGGGAGAGAAGGCTATTTGGATTCTCGTCCCCAAGGTCAACGTGCAGACTCACAAAGAGCAGGAAGTGATCCGGGCTTCAAGTGGGTACCAGTGATCACTTCACTTGCACTAACGGCGAGGATCGTCCGACTGCCCTACTCTCTTTGCAAAAGTCTCTTGACATCGATACGGAGATAACAGGCGTCCTTATACCTGATCTTTTGGCTGAATCTTTTGTTGCGCTGATTCCATTCCTGTGCCCCATCGTGGATCGGGTGGACCAAGCCACCATCGCTCATCGACTTCTTTGAGAGCCGCGAAGTCGGCAGCAATCGCATCAATGGCTGCGTCCTGCTGGGATGGGTCGTTGGGAATGATGTAGTTGGCGTAGGTTTTTCCATCCGCATCATCGATGGTTGCCTCCTGGCCCCCATCGTGCGCTTTTCGGGCTTTCTTGAGAGCCCTCTTCGTGGCTTCCCATACATCGGCTCCTGCCGCAGAGAAGTAGCCCTGGAGAAACGGCAACAGCGTGACCGTGGCAGTAATACCAATAATCAGGTTCTCAGGGGATACGCTTCCGCCCTTGTAAAAGATGTCGCTGTCCGAGAACTTTGCATCAATCCCTTCGTTGGCAAACGCTCGTTGTATCGCATCGCGATCCCCGTGCGGGAACGCCTCGGAAAATTGCAGACCTACTTTTACGGCACTTCGGAAGTTAGCGGGGTGTGACCGTAGCGAGCAGATCCCAGTTGGGCTTGCCGGCGTAGAGCAGTGAACGGACTCTGTAGTTGGTGAACGACCGGAACCCGAAAGCAGCCCTCTTCACGCGCTTGATGAGATTATTGACGCTTTCGGTCGGTGCGTTCGAAAAGTGGGCCTCGTGCCACGCGACGATCTGCTGTTTCCAGTGCAGCAGCGTGCGTCCCAGTGCGCGAACCTCGGGTGGACAGGACTCGTCTTGCAGGTCGTGGCCGAGACGCTCGACGAACGCCAGGGCGATGACCTCGTTGTCGAGGTCGTAGATCGACCTCACTACCTCTTTCGCGTGCCACGCGGTCGCGACCTCGCCCTTCGGATCACCGGCGGCGAGCAGCCCGAGCAGCTTCTCGCGGCCCTTGTCGACGAGTCGCTCGTCGGCCATGGTGAGCAGTCGTCGGGCGCGGTAGAGGGGGTCGGTCTTGTGCCCGCGGTGCCCAAAGACCTCGTTCTGGACGCGCCGACGGCACTCGTCGAGCCTCTGATTGGCGAGTTTGACGACGTGAAACGGATCGGCCACCTGGGTGGCGTAGGGCAGAGTCGCATCAAAGACCGCCCGGTAGGGGCCCGAGAGATCCAGGGTGCCGTAGGCGACGTGGGCGAGGAAGGCGGGCCCCTGGCGGTTCAGCCACGCCGTGGGCTCGACACCGCTTCGACCAGGCACGACGTCGAGGAGCTGGCCGCGGGCGACGTCCACGACCTGGGTGGAGAAGCGCTGGCGGTGGTACTCGCCCTCGCGCACGACGAGCACCTCGTCCAGGCCCAACGCGCGCACCAGGGTGAATCGCTCCGGGTCATCATCCACCAGTGCGGTGCCGTAGGCGAGCACGGCGTCATTGACGGTGTGCCAGTCACAACCGAGCTCGCCGGCGACCTCGTTGACGCTGCGCGCGCTCTCGCCCACCTGGCGTGTGACCCACCGACCCGCACGGTCACTCAGCGCCTGTCGTGACGGTGCAAGCCGCGAGTTCTGCTCGCTCCAGCTGCCCACGCGACAGCCCGAGTCGGGACAACGCCAGCGGCGCTTGTGCCACACGAGACGGGTCCAGCGACCAAAGGCTGGCAGGTCTATGAGTTCCACCTCGTAGCGATCCTTCACGTGGGCGACCACCCCACACTGGGGACAGCCCACCACCTGCGTTCGCAGTTCGACGTGGATACGCAGTGGCCCTGTCGCCACGTCCTCCACGCCGAGCACGTTCACGTCAGGCAGGCCAACGAGCAGCTCGCACATGCGAGTAGGGTTTGTCTCCACGGGGGCTCTTCCAATCTGTCGGTGTAGTACCAACAGACTTGCAGAGCCCCCGTACTCCTTTACTCGCTAGCCGCTAGTCCCCGCTGCGCCAGACCCCGCCAGAATCCGAAGAGCCAGTAACCGTCGCGCCCTGGTTACGGCGAGCCACTTTGCACGTCTTGAGCCGCCGCGAAAAAGCGAAGAAATGGGCGCTTATTCTCCGTGATCCTCAAGGAAGCGCGCTTTGCATTCCTCCAGCTCCTTCAGCGCGACGTCGCGTCCTTCATAGCCAGTCACCTTGACCCACTTTCCTTCATCGAGATCTTTGTAGACCGAAAAGAAGTGCCGAATCTCGTCCAGCTTTCTCATGGGGATGTCGGCGAGATCCTTCGCGCTCTTCCATTGAGGGTCATACGCGGGCACCGCGATCAATTTGGCATCATCTCCGTGCTCGTCGACCATGAAGAATGCGCCGACAACCCGAACGCCAATCACGCAACCGGGGAACGTCGGGTACTCCGTCAAGACGAGAACGTCGAGAGGGTCGCCGTCACCGCCGAGCGTGTCAGGGAAGAATCCATATTCCGCCGGATAGCCCATCGAAGACGTCAGATGACGATTGAGTCTGATGACGTGCTGCTCGTGGTCGTATTCGTACTTGTTTCGGATGCCGCGGGGTATCTCAATAATCACATCAATCGATTGCGCCATCGTTCCTCCTAGCAGCCGCTCGTGCGGTAATCGAAATCGTAGACGTCGCGCTACGGAGCGAACGCTGCGGAAACTACTGGCAGAACAGGACGGTCGACAGCATCGGTGCCAACGCTCTCGCATCCAATTTTCCAGGTTGATCTCAAGCCTCGCGGGTGCGGGAGCGCGCCTTTCGTTTATGATGAGTGATGTCGGATGATGCTCCGGCGGGCCCCCCGGTCCGAACCGCCTTCACGGCTAATGGCCTCTACGTTTTGTAAAGAACGTGATTGTGAGGACCATGACTTCCATGAGTTACCCATCGGCCGCTTGCGAGCGACTCCGATGTTCCAGAAGTCGCCATGATGCACCCGCTCTCACTCGACGTAATCTCGTTGGCAGATCATGACAACCGGGACGTCGAACCGGAGTGAGCTGAAGACCGAAGTTCGACACAGCGTCCTCTATCAGCGCCCCTACGATCCGGAGTTGCTGGATTTCTTGCCGGAGCCGACGTGCTTCTCCGATCTTTTGTTGGACCAGGTAACCGACACCATCACGAAGGGTCGCGAAGACTATCAACTCCTCCCATTCTTCTACGACCACCTCACCTCAGAGGACGACGTTACGTTCCGCCATGAGGTCTGGCGGGACCTCGACATTGTTTCCGTGGCGACGGGGCTCCGACTCTTCACTTCTGAGATGCGAGACGTCCGCCAAAGAAACTCATGGGCCGAGAAAACGCGCTACATCCAACATCGACGTGGCATTCACCTCGACGCCGTAACGCGCTACTGCGAGGCGGTGAAGCACCTTTCCGCCACGCTCGGAGCGAGTGAGATCCGCTCGCGAGCGTTATTGGACATTCGCGACGTCGTCACGGAATATGCGAATTCTCCGAAATTTGAGAACCTCGTCAAGGAGTCACAGGAATTGAAAACGAAACTCTCGGAGATCCGCTACTCCGTCAATGTCCGAGGGCCCCACATTCGAGTTCTGAGGTATGACGGTGAAGACGATTACGGTGCGGAGATAGAAGAGGCGTTCGAGCGCTTCCAGCAAGGAGCGGTGTCCGACTATCGGCTCAAGTTTTCTGACTGGCCCGACATGAACCATGTCGAGGCGCAGATCGCGGATCGAGTCGCACTTCTCTTTCGCGATGAGTTCTCGGAGTTGCAATCCTTTTGCGAACATACAAACACGTTCGTTGACAGCACCGTGAGCTCGTTCAATCGAGAGATTCAGTTCTACTTCGCCTATCTCGACTACGTCGAACCGTTAAAAGCCCGCGGCCTCTCTTTTTGCCTGCCCGAAGTCCACGGCTCCAAGGCGATCTTTGCAAAGGAGACCTTCGACATTGCGCTGGCGGCGAAGCTCGCGACGCAGGGAACCTCGGTGGTCACCAACGACTTCAGCCTTGAGGGGGTTGAAAGAATCATCGTTATCTCGGGCCCGAACCAAGGGGGAAAGACGACGTTCTCGCGAACATTCGGACAACTTCATTTCCTTGCGGGCCTGGGGTGCCCCGTGCCCGGCGAAACGGCAAGCCTCTTCTTGTTTGACGAGCTCTTCACACACTTCGGCAAGGAGGAGGACCCGACCTTTCAGAGCGGCAAACTTGAGGACGACCTACTTCGAATCCAGGACGTGCTGAAGCGGGCCACCTCAAAGAGCGTCATCATCATGAACGAGATCTTTGCGTCCACGACGACCCAGGACGCACTCGTCCTAGGCACCAAAGTTCTCGAGAAGATCATTGAGCTCGACGCCCTGTGTGTCATGGTTACCTTCATTGACGAGTTGTCCCTCTTGGGCTCCTCGATCGTCAGCATGACGAGTTCGGTCAATCCCGACAACCCCGTCGAGCGAACATTCAAGATAATCCGACACCCCGCTGACGGCCTCGCCTACGCCATATCAATAGCCGAGAAATACGATCTCACGTATGACCGATTGAGAAAGCGGGTTGGCCCATGAAAGCTCACCTCATGTTTCGAGACGCCGACTTCGCTGTCAACCAACCTCTTCCAGAAAACGCCGATCAATTAGTCCACGATCTCGATCTTGAGACATTGTTGGGGACCATGGCTGGCAACGACAAGCTCGTGTACAGCGTCTCCAAAGTCGCCCTTCTTGACGGACTCAACATTCCCGACGACATTACGTATCGCCAGCGCGTATTGGCTGACTGCTTTGAGCATTCGGAGATAGTTCGAGAGATCTATGAGCTTGCCGTTAGCGCGGTGAACGACCGACAAAAGATGTTCTGGTTCTCCTCACGTGGCACGCCGACCAGGATGATGTCGCAATCACCCCAAGTGATCGCGATGTATGTGGAATATTTGAAACGCCTCCGGAGAATCGTTGACGAGCATTCCGATAAGTTCAGTTCTGAGGGCTGGACCACGCTCTTCCGCGTTCTGAAAGACGAGCTCGGAGATGACTATTTCATGTTGATCGACGATCACCTCAAACAACTCAAATTCAAGAGTGGAACACTGATTAGTGCAAGGCTGAGCTTCGGCAACACCGGACTCGACTACGTGCTTCGCGATTCGCGCCACACGAAGCAAACCTTCAGAGAGATCTTGGGGGTTGGCGGACGTAAATCGTATTCATTTGAGATCCCGCCTCGCGACGAGGCGGGGTCGAAGGCGTTGGAGGACCTGATGAATCGCGGTGTGAACACTGCCGCCAACTCTCTGAGCCAGGCTGCGGATCATCTGTCTAACTTTTTCGTCATGTTGCGCACCGAACTGGCGTTCTATGTCGGATGCCTCAATCTTCGTGAACGACTGACCACGATCGGCGAGCCCGTCTGCGTGCCGACTCCGCGTCCCTGGTCACCGGCTCGGCTCAACTTCGCTGGGCTGTACGACGTGTGCCTCTCGCTTCGCAACAATCGGCGCGTGGTGGGCAATGATGCCAACGCGGACGGCCGATCGCTCATGGTCGTCACCGGCGCGAACTCCGGGGGCAAGTCAACCTTCTTGCGCAGCGTCGGCGTTGCCCACCTGATGATGCGCGCCGGCATGATGGTCGCCGGCGAATCGTTCGAGGCGAGCACGTGCGAAGGGGTATTCACCCACTTCGTGCGAGAAGAAGACACCTCGATGACCAGCGGAAAGCTCGACGAAGAACTAGCGCGCATGAGTGTCATCGCCGATGAAATCAGGCCGCATTGCGTGGTGTTGTTCAACGAATCCTTCTCGGCCACGAACGAACGCGAAGGCTCGGAAATCGCTCGCCAGGTGCTGCAAGCCCTTATCGATTCAGATATTCGTCCGCTCATCGTCACGCATCTCTTCGACTTGGCCGAGCACTTCTACGAGAACGCCTCCGACACGACCCTCTTTCTGCAAGCTGGTCGCGAAACAGAAACCGGGCGAACATTCAAGGTGCTCCCCGGTAAGCCTCTCCCCACCAGTTTCGCCGAAGATGTATTCGCACGCATTGGCGGCTGGTAGTGGGAACGCCGCTGCTGCTTCGCCATGGTCGGAGTCCGAGGACAATTGCGAACCTATTCGGCGCCGTCGCGCGGACGAGGCACGTTGTTCACGCTCACCACCTTCCACGTGTGATCGCTCAACCTGAGCACGTTGTAACACCCGGTCTCCTGAGGGATGGCGCGACTGGCCAAACTCGCCTCCAACGCAACGAGCAATGGTCGATTGATGGCGTCGTGGCTCACGATCAGGCCGACGCCATCGCCGACATTCGCCGCCGTTTCGTAAAATCCCTCTAGCACTCGCCCGAGCACAGCGTCAACCGGCTCGACGCCGGGAGCGTTGTCGACCGACCCCCAGCGGGCCTCGACCTCGTCGCGAGAGATCCCCGCCCAAACTCCATAGTCACGATCATTGAACCGCTGGTCAATCTCTACCGTTACACCAATTCTCTCCGCGAGGGGGCGCGCAGTGGCGACGGCACGCTGCAAGGGACTGGTGATGATGAGATGAATATCCTCTCCTTGGAGAGCGTCAGCGAGCGCTTCGGCCTGCGTCTGTCCCTTCGCGGTAAGAGGAGGGTCGAGCCTCCCTCGAAGGAGACCTGCGGCGTTCAGCGGCGTTTCGCCGTGACGGGCTAAGTAGATCAATCCGCTCACGAGTTACTCACTTTCTCTTCATTGGCTCTGGGATTGCACTTAAATCGCCAATCCGATTGCCAGACCGGCGCCGGCCCCGAGCAGTCCGACCGCAAGGCTGACGAAGGCGTTGAGCGCCGCGTCGAGAATCTGTCCAACTTCGAGCAGACGTAAAGTCTCGAACGTGAACGTCGAAAACGTCGTATAGGCGCCGCAGAAGCCTGTGCCTAGCAGCGCTTTCGCGAGCGGCGAGAGATGGTTGCTCAGTGATAAGCCCGTCAGCAATCCCAGAACAAACGAGCCCGAGATATTGACGAGGAATGTGCCCCATGGCAAGTCCGATTCGATGCGCCGGTTAACGGCTCGATCTAAGAGGTAGCGAGAGGGTGCGCCGACGAATCCTCCCGCCGCAACCACGAGGTACAACTGCAGCATTTAGCGCCCCGAGACTTTGACAAGCATCTAGAGTTCCACGATCGCTACGTCGGACACGGTCGTCACGACATCTGTAAGCAGTTCGGCCGCGTCGGCCAAGAATGCCTCGATGCGCTCAGCCCGATCAACGATGATGATGCTAACGGGCACATCATTCGATAGTGAATGCGTTCGATGGATCTGTCCCGAGGCCCCGTAGCCCTCGTACGCTTCAAAGGCAGTTGCTCCCGCGAGCTTCATCTTGCGTGCCCGCTGAAGAAGGTGCACATAGAGGGAGCCGTGGTGATCATGGTCGCGAGCCCTCAGCAGAATGGTCAATCGCTTCGCCGGTCGAGTCGAAAACGGCGTGTCATTAGTTTTGTCCATTACAACTCCCCTTGGAGCCACTGCTCCGCTTTGATTAAGAACCGGGCCAGATTCATGCCTAACCACACCGCCACGAGTCCCGCAAGAAGACTCGAGACGAGATAGATGATGCCGAGACCAAATTGATGACCACGAAAGAGCAGCACAGTGTCGACTTCGAACGTCGAAAATGTCGTGTACGCCCCAATCACTCCTGAACCGATGAGCGGGCGCACCAGGCGGCCGCGCGGGAACTGCTCGATCAAAAGCACTAGAAGAAATCCCAGCACCGCGCTGCCTGACACGTTGATAAGAAACGTGCTCCAAGGAAACTGATTGACGGGCGTCGGAATGGCAAGCGATACCGCATAGCGCGCGACGGCGCCCACCACACCCCCACATCCCAGGGCGAAGACAATGACCATTTGAGCGCGCCGTTGACGTGTTCGCTGGGCAGGCTCCCTCCCAAGAAAATCATCGTCGTCGATTAACGGGTCGTCTCGATTGGGAATATTCGTCACCGCACACTTCCGGCTTCTCGCTGAGAACTCGCCCTCAAGTTTCGGAAACCACGGCTGGTCAATGCACTTGCTGAGTGACCCAGGCGCGAGCCGCGCGCGCGTCCGCGCGACATCTCACCAGCGCTGGGTGTGGCGCTAGTCTTAGCGATAATCGCGATGGCGAACCCATCGAGGACCTTGGGGGGAGAAGATGTCATTCGACGAAGACGCAGTCCGCATCATGGTGTTTCTGAGCGAAGACGACTGCCATCACCATCACGGTCTCCACGAGGTGCTGTTGAACAAGGCTCTTGAGTACGGCATCGTTGGCGCTTCGGTGTGGCGAGGCA
>JAJZSX010000046.1:8994-11155 GCA_021849435.1 Actinomycetes bacterium
GTGTTGGCCAACAATAGAGGGATACGGACCCTCGGGACGAGTTCGGACCGCTCGTTTTCCTGACGCAAATACCGGTCTCCCTCTCGTTGTCGAGGTGATCGATACGGAGGGCCACATCGACGAGTTCTTGCGCACAGTGAGTGAGCTCGCGCCAGGGTCGCTAGTCACAAAAGAAGCGGTTCGGTTGTCGAGGATGTCATCGTCGGTTGGCCCGTAACTATTGATCTCTACCGCTGGCTTCATCGTCACAGTCCGTACCTAAGTGACGCGGCCGCCTCGATCTCAACGAGACGATTGTATTTTGCCGTTCGCTCCCCTCGCGCCGGTGCTCCGCTTTTGAGATGGCCGCATCCTGATCCAACGGCGAGATCGGCAATGAACGTGTCCTCCGTCTCGCCCGAGCGATGTGACACGAACTGTCCCCATCCAGCCTCTCGACACATCCGCATCGCCTCGAGTGTCTCGCTCACCGTGCCGATTTGATTGACCTTGATGAGCGCCGAGTTGGCGATATCTTCCTTAATCGCGTCAGCAATGATCACTGGATTTGTGCACAAGATATCGTCCCCGACGAGTTCCAACTTGTCGCCAAGGCGGCGGTTCAGCTCCCGCCACCCCTCCCAATCGGACTCGGCGAGTCCGTCTTCGAGCAGCCACACGGGAAACGCGTCGACCAGTTCCTCGTACCAAGTGATCATGTCCGCGTTGGAGAGCGACTCCCCCGCGACGTGATAGCGGCCGTCACGATAGAACTCACTCGCCGCGGGATCAATCGCAATGGCGACACTGTCTCGGTCCGGACGATACCCCGCCTCATCGATAGCTCGAACGAGCAGGCGAAGTACGCGTTCAGGTTGGTTGATGGGCGGCGCAAAGCCGCCCTCGTCACCGAGTCCCGTTGCAGAAAATTCGTCGGAAAGTATTCCCCTTAGCTTCGTGTAGATCTCCGAACCGGCGCGCAAAGCTTCAGCGAACGAAGGTGCCCCGATGGGGGCGATCATGAACTCCTGAAAGTCAAGCGAGTTCTGGGCATGAGCGCCCCCGTTCACCACATTGAAATGCGGGACGGGAAGCGAGGCCGTGATATCAGCGGGCCGCAAGTACTCCCACAGTTGCAATCCCTCGGACCAGGCAAACGCGCGCGCGGCAGCGATCGAGACACCGACAATCGCGTTCGCCCCGAGCCGCGACTTGTTCTCACTCCCATCGAGATCGATGAGTACTTGGTCGAGTTCACCCAGATTCGTGAACACGCGACCGGCGAGTGCGCTGGCAATTCCCTTGTTTACGTGCCCCACCGCTTGCAGCACGCCCAGACCGCCGTAGCGGTGATCATCGCCGTCCCTGAGCTCGACTGCTTCACGCGAACCGGTCGACGCCCCCGACGGGACGCCGGCCCTCGCGACCGTGCCGTCACCCAGCGTGATGGTGACGGCCAACGTGGGTCGACTTCGAGAGTCGAGTATCTCAATTGCTTCCAGCGCCTTTACCGTTTTGTCCATGTAACTCTTTGCCTTTCCTTTTCGCGATTCAATCGGTCTCGTCCGCCTTGGACGATTCACGCACAGAATGTCGAAGGGCGTCGACGTATCCCGGCCCAACGCAATTTTGGGGTTGGGGGGGCTCAAGACAGGCATAAGCGCCTCTAACCCGAGTCCACGAGACAGGCTTCACTCGACATCTACACCACCAACACTGGACAGTTGTGAGCGCGGATGAGCGCTTCCAGAGAGCGCCCGACGCCGCGGTGCATGATCTGATCGCGCCCGTGGGTGCCCACCACAACTAGGTCGAATCCGTGTTCCAGCGCAAACGCCGCCAGCGCTTCCGCCGGGTCATCGTGGTAGACCACGTGCGAGATCGGCGGACCGTCTCGCCCGTTCACCGGCTGCACCGCGCTGAGTGTCTCGGTCAGTCTCGCTCGCTCCTCCTCGAGCATGGCGCGTCGTTCTTCGTCCGTCTCCGCGTGGGCGCGAGGCGTCACCACCGTCAGCACGTGAACTTCGCCGTCGAGGTCTGCTGCCAACGAGCGCGCTATTCGCAGGGCGTATCTTGCCTCGCTCGAGCCATCGAAGCCCACGAGGAGCCTACGAAATACGCCGCTTCGTAAATCACCCGTTCTGAGATCCGCCGTCATCATCTTTCTCCTCTCATCGAATCG
>JAJZSX010000047.1:0-3220 GCA_021849435.1 Actinomycetes bacterium
CGTCTCGATGGTCCAAGAGGGTCTCACCCGGGTCGTCGACCCGACGCGTGCAGTCCAGGACTGACACTCCTAGGCTCCGCGTATGGACCTCAACCAGTACCGCACGGACTACGCGGACGCGACGTCGACCTTCCTCGCCGTCGCACGCGGAGTCCCCGACGACCAGTTGGACCGGCACGTGCCCGGCGGCTGGTCACCTCGCCAGATCATCCACCACCTCGCCGACGCCGAGACCGAGTCGGCCGGGCGCCTGCGCCGGCTGGTGGCCGAGCCGGCGGGCTCGTCCCTGCTCGCCTTCGACGAGGACGCGTGGGCGCGCAGCGACGCCCTCGGCTATCAGGCCTTGCCGGTGGGCACGTCGCTCGCCGTCGTCGAGAACCTGCGCGCCAACTCGCTCGCCGTCCTCGAACGGTTGAGCGAGGGCGACCTCGAGCGATATGGCGAGCACAGCGCGCGGGGCCGCTTCAGCCTCGCGGACTGGCTCGAGGCCTACACGCGGCACCCGCGGGTGCACGCCGAGCAGATTCTCGAGGCGCTGGGCGCCTAGGCGCGCTGGGTCATCGGCACGTAGTCACGCGCGTCCGAGCCAATGTAGAGCTGGCGCGGCCGGGTGATCTTCAGATCCTGGTCGAGCAGTTCCTGGAAGTGCGCGAGCCAGCCCGAGGTGCGTGGGATCGCGAAGAGGACCGTGAACATCTCCATCGGGAAGCCCATCGCCTGGTAGATCAGGCCCGAGTAGAAGTCGACGTTCGGGTAGAGGCGCCTCGAGATGAAGTAGTCGTCCTTCAGCGCGATCTCCTCGAGCTTGAGCGCGATGTCGAGCAACGGGTTCTTGCCGGTCACGTTGAACACCGAGTCGGCCGTCTGCTTGATGATCTTGGCGCGCGGGTCGTAGTTCTTGTAGACGCGGTGGCCGAAGCCCTCGAGCATCACCTTGCCCTGCTTCACCGATTCGATGTACGCGGGGATGTTCTCGTAGCTACCAATCTTGGCCAGCATCTTCAAGACGGCCTCGTTGGCCCCGCCGTGGCGCGGACCGTAAAGGGCCGCAGTCGCGGCCGCGGTGGCGACGTAGGGGTCGCCGTGGGACGAGCCGACGGTGCGCATCGCGGTCGTACCGCAGTTCTGCTCATGGTCCGCGTGCAGGATGAACAGGACGTCGAGCGCGTGCGCGAGGACGGGGTCGGCCTCATAACGCGGCTCGGCGACCTTCCACATCATCGAGAGGAAGTTCTGGGTGTAGTCGAGCCCGTTGTCCGGGTAGACGAAGGGCATCCCCACCGAGAACCGGTGCGCCGCGGCGGCGAGCGTCGGCATCTTGGCGATCAGGCGCACCACCTGCTTGTGCAGGACCTCGGGGTCCGAGAGGACCTTGGCGTCCTTGTAGTACGTCGACAGCGCGGCGACCGCCGAGACCAGCATGCCCATCGGGTGGGCGTCGTAGTTGAAGCCCTCGAGGAACCGCTTGCGCACGTTCTCGTGGATGAAGGTGTGGTACGTGACCTCGCGCTTCCAGACCTCGAACTGCTCGGGGGTCGGCAGTTCACCGTAGTTGAGCAGGTAGGCGACCTCGAGGTACGTCGACTTCTCGGCGAGCTGCTCGATCGGGTAGCCGCGGTAGCGCAGGATGCCGGCGTCACCGTCGAGGTACGTGATCGCGGACTCCGCGGCGGCGGTTGCCATGAAACCCGGGTCGAAGAACCAGACGCCCGGCACTGCCTTCTGGAAATCCTTCGCGGCGACGCCGCCATTGTTGATCGGGATCTCGTGAACTTCACCCGTCCGATTGTCGGTCACAGTAATTGACTCGGTCACGGTTCCTCACTTCCTTAATGGCCCTCGTTCACATTAGGTCAACGTCGGAGCCGTCAAATCATCCCCCGGCGCCCGAGGGCGCCATCGTCACCTGGTAGAGCCGGGTGGTCGGCCACCCCCGCCCGCTGGGTGCGCCGCCGGCCACGATGCGCAACGTGAAGCGCTCGCTCGGCACGGTGGTGAGGTCGTGCAGGACGAATCCGTAGGACCCGAGTGAGTCGAGCGTCGCGGTCATCACCTGGTGCTGCGCCGTGCCGAGCCTGCCGGTCGGAGTCACCGTGACCGTGAGGCTCACCGGCTGAGTGTCGACCGCTGCGTTGGTGACCGTCACCGCGAGGTGAACCAAGGTGACCGGCGCCAGCACGAGCTGGCCGGTGGGGGCGGGCAGCGGGTCGGGCGTCACCGCGACCGCCGTGATGCCGATCCCGCGCGTGAGCACCAACGAAGGCGACGACGTGAGCGCGGTGACCGCGGTTCGAAACGGCACCGTGGCCAACGCGTCGCTCAGCGCGTCCAGATGCACCAAGCCCGGCTCGTGGACGAGGCCCCAGCGCGCCACCGACCAGGTGGCGGTGCTCTGGGCGAGCGACTGCTGGGCGCTCACCCACGACTGGGTCACCGTCGCGATCGGCGTCCAGGGCAGGTGGAGCGCCTGGGCGAGCGTGTCGAGGATCGTCGCGTCGTCATTGACCCGCTGAGTCGTGAGGTCGGCGATCGTCGAGTTGAGCCCGTGGGTGATCTTTGGGCGTCGAAGCAGCCTCGCGTCGTTGGCCCATGACGGTAGCTGCTGGGCGATCTGGAGGAGACGGGCGAGCAAGACGGACCGACTCAGTGTCTGGCCGTGCTCGAGCAGGTAGACGAGACGGGCGTCGTCCGCGTTCTCCTGGCTGATGAGTCGATTGGCGAGTACGCCGAACGTCCGGTTCTCGCTACGCCGAGGCGACCGTGCCTGGTGCGCCGCGTGGGTGACGTCGTTGGCGAAGACGAGCACCAGCAGCGTCGCGACGAGAGCGAGGCTCACCAGCACCTGGTAGCGACGGCGCTGTGCGCGAGTACGGGCCACGACGCTCCAACTTACTCACTGGACTGTGCGCCTCGACCGCCGCTGTCTCGGTCCTCGGGCTCGACGGCACCGGTCTCGAGCTCGTCGGACTCCAACTCGTCGGACTCGAGTTCGAGGACCTCGACGTCCGTCAGGTCCAAGGGTTGCGACGGATCGATCCCCCAGCGGTGGGGGTCGAGCCCCGCAGCCAGGGTCGTCACCTCGGCCAGGTCGGGCACCGGCTTGGCCGCCGAGGCGACGCGCAGACGACGCATCGTGCGTGCGGCGGGGATCAGACGACTCTCCACCGACGAGATCATCTTGTTGTAGGCCTTGGTCGCGTCGTTGAGGGCCCTACCCACC
>JAJZSX010000047.1:3230-11103 GCA_021849435.1 Actinomycetes bacterium
CCGCGACCACGCGGATCCGGTCGTAGACCGTCTCGGCGACGCGCAGGATCTCCTCGGCGTTGACCGCCACCTCGTGCTGGCGCAGCACCATCTGCACCGACCAGAGCAGCGCGAGCAGGTTCGTCGGTCCGGCGATGAGGACCCGCTCCCGGGTCGCGTAGGCGTGCAGCTCGACGTCGACGCTGAAGGCCGCGGTGACCGCAGCGTCACTGGGTACAAAGCAGACCACGAACTCGGGCGACGGTCCCACCACCTCCCAGTAGGACTTCTCGCGCAGTGTCTTCACGTGGCCACGCAGGGCCTGGGCGTGTTCACGGTAGAGGGCCTCGCGGACTTCCGGCTCGGCGGCTGACACCGCCTCTTCGAAGCGGTCGAAGGGGAACTTGGCGTCGATCGCGACGCGCCCGTTGGGCAGGGTCACCACACAGTCGGGTCGCCGCAGCCGTCCCGCGTCCGAGACGGCCGAGACCTGCAACTCGAAGTCGAGGCCCTCGACGAGACCCGAGGCGCGCAAGACGTTGGCCAGCTGCACCTCACCCCAGTGACCACGCTGGCTCGAGCGCCCGAGCAGCTGGTTCAGCCGTTGGGTCTCGGCCTGGGTGCGCAGTTGGGCCTCGAGGAGCTCGTTCGCACTCTGACGCACCGCGGCCAGCGCGCCCACGTGCTCCTTGTCAAAGGTGGTGAGGTTGCGCTGGTAGGCGTCGAGCGCGTCGCGCAAGGGTTTGAGCGTGGTGTCGAGTCGGGCGTCGCGCTCGCGCTGGATCTCGGTCTGGGACTGGTTGAATGCATCCATCGTCTGGGCGAGAACACGCCGCGAGAGGCTCTCGAACTGGGACTCGGCCTCGGACATCGCGGAGTCGTGCTCAAGTCGCTCTCGCTCGGCGACCTCGCGGGCGTTCGCGAGCTCGCTCTCACGCACCGCTACGGTCGCGCGCGACGCGGCGAGCTCGTCGCGCACCGTCTGGATGCGACGGGCCGACCACACCACGGTGGCTAGCACCCCCACCAATAATCCGACCACCGCACTCACGACCGCGACCATGACACCTCCTCGTGCCCCAACCATAGGGAACGGCGGTGACACGGCGGTAGCCTGGGCCGATGAATCGGCGCTTCGGCTTCTCGCACCGCACTCCCGTCCCGGCCCCGATCGTGCCGGCATCGGCGAGCCCGGCGATGCACCAGTCGGTGGTTCGGGTATTCGCCATGGTCGGCGAGGCGATGGCCGAGGCGACCCATTCGCTGCTCGCGGGCGACCGGGAGCTGGCCAAGCAGGTCGTCGAGCGCGACGACGCGATTGACACCCTGGTTAACGAGATCGTCGCCAGCGTCGAGGCGCAACTGCTCGAGAGCGACGGGCTGTCGGTCGAGACGCGTCGAACCCTACTGACCCTGCTGCGGGTGCTACCGGAGGTCGAGCGCAACGGCGACCTCGCCGAGCACATCGCGCGGCGCGCGGCGCGCGGGCTCGGCACCGAGATGTCCCCGCGCAGTCGTGGGCTCATCGAGCGCATGGGCGAGGTCGCCTCCACGATCTGGCGTGAGGCGACCGACGTCGTGATCGACGGCAAGCTCGAGGCGACGGGCGCCATCGAGGACATCGACGACGAACTGGACGAACTTCACGTGGCGCTCACGGCTGAACTGGTGTCGGGCTCGATGGCCCTACCGGTCGCGGTCGAGGTCTCGCTGCTCGCGCGTTTCTACGAGCGCTTCGGCGACCACTGCGTCAACCTCGCGCGACGCCAGGTCGGACGCGACGGCGCCGACTAATCAGACCGAGGCTGCCGCCCAGGCCTCGGCGATCTGGACCGCGTTGAGTGCCGCCCCCTTGCGTAGGTTGTCACCCGCCACGAACAGCGAGAGTCCGTTCGCCACGGTCTCGGCGCGGCGGATACGTCCGACGTAGCTCGGGTCACGTCCGGCGGTGAACCGGGGCGTGGGCACATCTTCCAGCACGACGCCCGGCGCACCGTCGAGCAGGGTGATCGCCTCGTCGGGCGTGATGGGGCGCTCGAAACTCGCGGTGATCGCGAGCGAGTGCCCGGTGAAGACGGGCACGCGCACGCACGTCGCGTCCACGAGCAGGCCCGGGATCTCGAGGATCTTGCGGCTCTCGTCGCGCAGTTTCTGCTCCTCGCCGGTCTCGCCCGAGCCGTCGTTCACGTACGAGCCCGCCATCGGCACCACGTTGTGGGCGATGGTCACGGGGAACTTCACCCCGGGGCCGAGCGGCAGTGCGGAGCCGTCGAAGGTGAGCACACGCGCGTCTCGGTCGCGCGTCGACTCGAGTTCGTCGAAGAGCTCGTCCACGCCCTCACGGCCGGCGCCGCTGACCGCCTGGTAGGTGGCGACCACCAGGGAGACCAGTCCCGCAGCGGCGTGTAGCGGCTTCAGGACCGGCATCGCGGCCATCGTGGTGCAGTTGGGGTTGGCCACGATGCCCTTGGGGATCGAGGCGAGCGCGTGCGCGTTGACTTCGGGCACGACGAGGGGGACATCGGGGTCCATCCGCCAGGCCGAGGAGTTGTCGATGACGATGGCCCCGGCCGCGGCGATGCGCGGGCTGAGCGCCTTGGAGGCGGTCGCCCCCGACGACATCAACGCGACGTCGATTCCGGTGAAGTCCGCCGTGGCCGCGTCCTCGACAACGATCGCGGCCCCATTCCAGTCCAGGGTGGTCCCGGCCGAGCGCGACGAGCCGAAGAATCGGATCTCGTCGACGGGGAAGTTCCGCTCGCGCAGAATGGCGCGCATGACCGTCCCGACCTGTCCCGTGGCACCAACAATCGCAATTCGCATGGCGAAAGTCTAGGTCTACTGTGCGTCGAGTCCGAACGCGGTGTGCAGGTATCGAACGGCTTCGGCCACGCGGTCGGCGCGCACCACACACGAGATGCGGATCGAACTGGTCGAGATCATCTCGATGTTGATCCCGTTGGACGAGAGCGTCTCGAACATCAGGGCCGTGATGCCGGGGCTCGACTTCATGCCGGCGCCCACGATGGTGACGCGACCGATCTTGTCGTCGGTGGTGACTTCGGCCGCACCGATCTCCTCTTTGACTTTCATGCAGGCGTCGCGCGCGGCGTCGAGGTCGGTCATCGCCACGGTGAAGGAGATGTCGGTCAGGCCGTTGGCGCCGGTGTTCTGGACGATCATGTCGACGTTGATGGAGCGGTCCGCGAGCGCGCGAAACAGGTGTGCGGCGATGCCGGGACGATCGGGGACGCCGCCCACGGTGATCTTGGCCTCCGAGGTGTCGTCGGTCACGGCCGAGACGACTGCTTCTTCCATGGTGGGGTCCTCCTCAACGATCCAGGTACCTGGCTCCCAGGTGAAACTCGAACGGACGTGCAACGGCACCTGGTGTCGGCGAGCGAACTCGACCGAACGCAGCATCAGCACCCGGCCACCGGTCGCCGCCATCTCGAGCATCTCGTCGAAGGACACCTTGGCGAGCCGCCGGGCGCTGGAGACGACTCGCGGATCGGCCGAGAAGACGCCGGTCACGTCGGTGTAGATCTCACAGACGTCGGCCTTCAACGCCGCGGCGAGCGCCACCGCGGTCACGTCCGAGCCGCCACGGCCGAGGGTCGTGATGTCACGTTCCGTCGACACCCCTTGGAAGCCGGCGACCACCGGGACGAGGCCCGCGTCGAGCGCCTCGCGGATCCGGTCGGGCCGCATCTCGAGGATCTTGGCCCTGGTGTGGTCGGTGTCGGTAATGATCCCAGCCTGGGAGCCCGTGAAGGACGCCGAGTCGACGCCACAGGAGGCCAGCGCCATCGAGACCAGCGCCATCGAGATGCGCTCGCCGGCGGTGAGGAGCATGTCCAACTCCCGCGGCGGCCGGGTCGGCGAGACGTCATCGGCCAGCCGGATGAGGTCGTCGGTGAACTTGCCCATCGCCGAGACAACGACCACGACGTCGTTGCCCGCGGCGCGCGTACGGGCCACGTGATCAGCGACGGCGCGGATGCGTTCGGCGTCACCGACCGACGTGCCGCCGTACTTCTGGACCACCAATGCCATGCAGCAACGATAGTTGACCGGCGGTCGACCTTTCGTGGGCCAAGTAATGTCGCACCCATGGCAACTGCGAAGCGAGAGCGACAGAAGGCGGCCCGTCGCCAAAAGATTGAGGCCCAGCAACGCGCCGCGAAGCGGCGTAAGACCATCCAACGCACGTCGATCGTGGTCGTCGTCGCGATCGCGATCATCGTCTCGGCCGCGCTGCTGTTCCGTGGCAAGTCCACACCGACGACGACCACCACGGTCGCCGCGGCGCCGACCACCACCACCACCGCTCCGGCGACGACGAGCACCGCCGCGGTGCATTTCGCCCCCGTGGCGAGCCCCTCGCCCGCGGGGACCTTCGGCAAGGCGCCGACCGTCATCGTGCCCGCGGGACCCCCACCCACCACGCCCGAGATGAGCAACCTCATCACCGGCACCGGACCGGCCGCGAAGGACGGTCAGTCCCTCACCGTGCAGTACGTCCTCGCGACCTACTCGACGCGCAAGGTCATCCAGTCGTCCTGGACCGCCCAGCCCTTCACCTTCACCCTCGGCGCCGGCCACGTGATCACCGGCTGGGACAAGGGCCTCGTCGGGATGCGCGTCGGCGGACGCCGCGAGCTCATCCTGCCGCCGTCGCTCGGCTACGGCGCGGTGGCCCGGGGCGGCGGCATCGCGGCGAACGACACCCTCGTCTTCGTCGTCGACCTCTTGAAGATCAGTTAACCAACCACCAGCGAAGCGAGTGATCATGAGTGACCTCATCCCAAACCCCGACGGCTCCAGCGTCCAGCGCCAGCGCTTCGACGCGCCGCCGCCGATGATCATCGACCCGGCCAAGACCTACGGCGCGACGATGGTGACCTCCATGGGCACGCTCGAGATCGCCCTGGACCCGCTCGCGGCCCCAAAGACGGTCAACAGCTTCGTGTTCCTCGCGCGCTGGCACTACTTCGACGGGATCGTCTTTCACCGCATCATCCCCGGCTTCGTCCTCCAGGGCGGCGACCCGACGGGTAGCGGCAGTGGCGGCCCCGGTTACCGCTTCGAGGACGAGCTGCCCAAGGCCGGGCGCTACGAGCTCGGGTCGCTCGCCATGGCCAACGCCGGCCCCAACACCAACGGCAGCCAGTTCTTCGTCATCTCGGGACCCGACGGCGTCCGGCTCCCACCGCTCTACGCGCTCTTCGGCAAGGTCGTCAAGGGCCTCGACGTGGTCGCCACCATCAACGACGTCGGCACGCCGTCGGGCAAGCCCCGCGAGCGGGTCGTCATCGAGTCCGTGACGATCAGCGAGTCCTAGTCCAGCCTCGCGGCGTTCGCGCCGCGAGTCACCTCGACGTCGTCGGCGACCACGACGCGCCACCGTCCCTCTGACTCGGCCAGGACGCCTCGCGCACCCACGACCACCAACGGCTCATCGCCGGAAAGCAACTGACGAGTCCGCTCGAGCTGCTCGGCCGTCGCGGGTACCGTGAGGACCGCCCCGTGCCGGTAGCCGAGCCCGATGGTCGGCGCGCCCCCACGTGGATCGATCATCACCGACCCGAGCACCGTCGCCACCGACCCGATCGCGACGAGTCGCGCCGCGGCGAGCGCGTCGCCGAAGGCACTGTCGCGCCACACCGCCCTCGCGTGCAGGGCCGCCCCGTCGCACAACACCACGAAGTCGGCGCGCTCGACGCGCTCGACGAGGGCGAGGTCGTGGGCGCCGACGCGGTCGAGCACCATCAGCGCCTCCACGTCGGCTCCGGTCGGCTCGAGCGCGGTGGCGATCTCGAGCGCCGCCTGCGCGGCGCCGATGAAGGCGGCGGCGGTCGGCACCACGACCACCGACGCGCCCTCCACCTCGCGGGTCATGGCGTCGATGAAGGCGCGCAGCGAGCCGGCGACGAGCGTGGTCACGTGTCGAGTATCCCACCGAGACGACCGGGCACTACTATCCAGCAATGAACTTGCGAACCATCGGCGTCTTGGGGTCAGGCATCATGGGGAGCGGCATCGCCGAGGTGGTCGCCGCCACGGGGGCGAGCGTGATTGTACGTAGCCGCAATCAGGCAAGCGCCGACGCGCTGCTGGTGGGACTGGACCGCTCGCTCGCCCGCCAGGTCGAACGTGGCACGCGAGACGCCGCCGACGCCGCCGCGCTGCACGCGCGCGTCACGGCCACAACCGAGCTCGCCGACCTCGCGAACTGTGAGTTGGTCATCGAATCGGTCGTCGAGGACATGGACGTCAAACGCGTGCTCTTCAACGAACTCGACCACGTGGTGCGACCCGACGCGATCCTCGCGACCAATACCTCGACCCTGTCGGTGATTGACCTCGCCATGGAGACCTCGCGTCCCGAGCGAGTCTGCGGCGTGCACTTCTTTAACCCGGCGCCGGTGATGTCACTCGTGGAGATCGTCCGCCCGCTGTCGGCGAGCGACGAGACGATCGACTACGTGGTGGACTTCGTGACCCGGTGCGGCAAGGACGCCGTCGTCGTGAAGGACCAGGCCGGGTTCGTGGTGAACGCGTTGCTCTTCCCCTACCTCAACAACGCTGTGCGACTGCTGGAACAGGGCGTGGCCACGATGGAGGGGATCGACGTGGCCATGAAGGGCGGCTGCGGCTTCCCGATGGGCCCCTTCGCCCTGCTCGACCTCGTCGGGCTGGACACCTCCCTCGCCATCCTCGAGGCGCTCTACAACGAGTTCGCCGATCCCAACTTCGCCCCCGTGCCCGCCCTGCGCCGAATGGTGACCGCCGGCCGACTCGGTCGCAAGTCCGGACGCGGCTTCTACGACTACCCCCGCCGATGAGTGAGCGATCCAAACCCTGGGTGATGCGCACGTACTCGGGCCACTCGACGGCCCGGGCCTCAAACGAGCTGTTCCGCGCCAACCTCGCCAAGGGCCAGACCGGGCTCTCCATCGCCTTCGACCTGCCCACCCAGACCGGTTACGACCCCGACGACAAAAACGCCGCGGGCGAGGTCGGCAAGGTGGGCGTGCCCGTGGCGCACCTCGGCCACGTCCGCCAGCTCTTCGAGGGCCTGCCCCTCGACGAGATGAACACCTCGATGACGATCAACGCCACGGCCGCGTGGCTGTGGTCGCTCTACCTCGTGCTCGCCGAGGAGCAGGGCGCCGACCTCGCCAAGCTCGCGGGCACGACCCAGAACGACATCGTCAAGGAGTACCTGAGCCGCGGGACCTACATCTTCGCCCCCGAACCGTCGAAGCGCTTGATCGTCGACATGATCGCCTTCGCCGAGTCCCACGTGCCCAAGTGGAACCCGATCAACGTCTGCAGCTACCACCTCCAAGAGGCCGGGGCGACGCCCGTCCAGGAGATCGCCTACGCCCTCGCGACGGCGATCGACGTCCTCGACGCGGTCGCCGCCTCGGGCAAGGTCGCGCCCGAGGCGATGGCGAGCGTCGTCGGCCGCATCTCGTTCTTCGTCAACGCCGGCGTCCGCTTCGTCGAGGAGATCGCCAAGATGCGCACCTTCACCGCGATGTGGGACGAGATCTGTCGCACCCGCTACGGGGTTGAGGACCCCGCCAAGCGCCGCTTCCGTTACGGGGTTCAGGTGAACTCACTCGGGCTGACCGAGCAGCAGCCCGAGAACAACATCGCGCGCATCGTGCTCGAGATGCTCGGCGTCACCCTCTCGGGTGACGCCCGCGCGCGGGCCGTGCAGCTTCCGGCGTGGAACGAGGCCCTCGGGCTGCCGCGCCCGTGGGACCAGCAGTGGAGTCTTCGACTCCAGCAGGTCCTCGCCTTCGAGAGTGACCTGCTCGAGTACCCCGACCTCTTCGCGGGCTCCATCGTCATGGACGCCAAGGTCCGCGAGCTCACCGCG
>JAJZSX010000048.1:0-3176 GCA_021849435.1 Actinomycetes bacterium
GCCACGCCGAGCGCGATCAGCCCGCTCAGCACGAGGGCCAGGGTTCCTGGTCCGGCGTTGAGGCCACCGCGGGCGTGACTGACGCCGACCCAGTCCGCGAACGAGGCGCCGAGGGGACGCGTGAGCACGTAGGCGGTCCAGAACGAGGCGACGGGGTGGCGCCGCGCGAGGCCGAAGTAGAGCCCCGGGGCGATGAACAGCACGAGGAACAACACCGCCGAATCCCGGTATCCGAGTCCGACGACGTAGGCGGCGTAATCGCCGGCCGCAGTGCCGAGCGCGAAGGTCGTGGTGATCGCCGCCCAGTAGAAGAGTTCACGCCGGGTCGTGTCGATGGTGTGGATGGAGAGGGTCCCCTCGACCCGGTACCAGAAGCCGAAGACGGCCGCGAGTGTCAGCGCGAACGTGATCGTGGAGACGGCGTAGGGCACGCCGAGGGCGACGTGCACGACGTCGGCGCACATTGTGCCAAAGACGCTCACCATCACCACGGCGCTCCAGTAAGTCGCGACGAGGTAGCGCGGGCTGCGCAGCTGCAGCCACAGCACCCCGGCGAAGACGGCGGCGCCGGCGAGCACCGCGAGCTCGGGGTTGAAGCGGTGGACAAAGTAGTCCGACGTCGACTCGCCCATCGCTGTCGTCAGCAATTTCACGTACCAGAACCGGAGGTCGACCTCGGGCACCTTGACGGCGCGGAAGCGTCGGTGAAATCGCAGGCCCACGCAGTGCTACTCGGATTGATCGAGAAAGTTCGTCGCGTCCACGGTGATGAAGAGTGCCTCGGCGTCCGCAACACGGACGTCGCCGGCGCAGACCGTGGCGCCGATGGTGAGCTTTCGCCCGTCGCGACGTTCGAGCCACGCGCGCGCCTCGACGGTCTCGCCGATGGGCGCGGCCGCGCGGTAGGTCACGACGAGTCGGGCCGTCAACGCGAATAGGCCGTGCAGGCCGAGCACGAAGCCCATCGTCTCGTCGATCAGGGTGGCGATGATGCCGCCGTGGCTACGTCCCGGGGCACCCTCGAAGGCTTTGCCGATGACGGCCTCCATCACGGCGACGTCACCGTCGCGCCAGTGTCGAGCGCCGAGGCCCATGGGGTTCGCGCCGCCGGCGACGACCGAGTCGCTCACTAGATATTCGCGCAGGTAGGTCACGGTGTCGAGGCGCTGGGCCGTGAAGGCCTCGACGAGATCAGGGTCAATCGAGACGGTACGCGAACCGCCCGATTCGACCCGGGCGAGCAACGCGTCCACGTCAGTGACGAGCCGGTCCAACTCGTCGTCGCTCAACTCATGGTCAACGAAGGCGTGGCCGAGGGCGCGCAGTCGCGTCGCGACCGCGACGCGCCGTTCGACGTTGGTCACGAGCCGGTGTAGTAGCGGTCCGCCGTCACGAGCGCTCGGTCCAGGCGGGCGAGGCCGTCACGAAGATCCGTCTCGCCGATGATGCACGGCGGCACGACGTGGAGCCGGTTGAAGTTCGCGAAGATCAGCAGCCCTTCGTTGCGACAGGCCGCGATGACCTCGTTCATCGCGGGCGAGCTCGATCCGTAGGGCGCCAGCGGTTCGCGCGTCGCGCGGTCGCTCACCAACTCAACCGCGTGCATGACACCAATCCCGCGCACCTCGCCCACGCTCGGATGGCGCTGGGCAATCGCGGCGAGCTCGGGGGCGATGATCTCCTTACCAACGCGCGCCGCGTGTTCGATGACGCCGTCGCGCTCCATCACCTCCATCGTCGCTACGGCCGCCGCACAGGCCAGCGGATGACCCGAGTACGTGAGTCCGCCCGGGTAGACGCGATCGTCGAATGAGTGACTGATGGCCTCGTTGACGACGACGCCGCCGAGGGGAACGTACCCCGAGTTCACGCCCTTGGCGAAGGTGACCAGGTCCGGTCGCACGTCGTAGTTCTGGTAGGCGAACCAGGCGCCGGTTCGGCCAAATCCGGCCATGACCTCGTCGGCGATGAACACGATGCCGTAGCGGTCACAGATCTCACGCACGCCGGCGAGGTAGCCGGGCGGTGGCAACAGGACGCCGGCCGTGCCAGGGATCGTCTCGAGGATCACCGCTGCGATGGTGGACGGGCCCTCGAAGCGGATTGTCTCATCCAGGCTCGCGAGGGCGCGCTCGGCCTCTTGCTCGGGGGTCGTCGAATGGTAGGACGACCGGTAGAGGTACGGGCCGAAGAAGTGCACGACGCCAGACGATCCCTGCTCGTTTGGCCACCGACGTGGATCGCCAGTCAGCGTGATCGACGTCGAGGTCGCGCCGTGGTAACTGCGATACGCCGCGACGACCTTGAAGCGTCCCGTGTGCAGACGCGCCATGCGTACGGCGTGCTCGACCGATTCGGTGCCGCCGTTGGTGAAGAAGACCTTGGCGGCGCCGTCAAAGGAGTGGTCGAGGATCATCTCGGCGGCTCGGTACCGCGACTCGTAGCCGTGCTGGGGGGCAATCGTGCAGAGCGTCGCGGCCTGGGCCTGGATGGCGGCGACCACGTCGGGGTGCTGGTGGCCCAGGTTGGTGTTGACGAGTTGGGATGAGAAGTCGAGGTACGTGGTGCCGTCCTCGAGGGTCACGGTGACCCCCGACGCGCTACGGACCATCAGCGGATTGATGGAGGCCTGCGCCGACCACGAATGGAAGACTGACGCTCGTTCGCGCTCGACGCTGCTCAGTGTGGATCGGTCCTCGGCCATGATTATCGTCCTCGTCGCTCTCGCTACGACGCTAACGCACGGACCACTCGTCGCGCGAGGTGGCGTCGGTCCTCGGGCGTACCGCGACGTTGCGACGTGGGCAAAGGGGACAACGTCCACGGTGGCCCGGGCGCGAACTCTTATCGGTGATTTATCGCTCGTTGTGGGATCACTCACCTGGAACCAGCACGCTGGATTCGGATCGATTCCGCCAACGACAAGGAGCCACCGTGTACCGTTCGACCGCCACGCGACTGAAGCGAGTGAGCCTATGGACGTTGACTGCGCTCGCGGCACTCGGCGGTGGTGTCGCCACGGCCACCCTCTCGTCGTCCCCGTCGGCGAAGGTCGCGTCGGTGGCGGGCGCGAAATCGAGCGCGGCCGTCGCGACGCTGGGTGAGGGCACCACGTCCCCGACTGGGTCCGCCAGTGCCACCGAGGCGTCAGTGACGACCGCGACGTCGGTCACGCA
>JAJZSX010000048.1:3186-11097 GCA_021849435.1 Actinomycetes bacterium
GGCACAGCCACGTCAGTGTGTCGAGCCTCAAGGTCGGCGACGCGGTCTTCGTCGTGCCCCTGGCGTCGCGTCCGTCGACGGCCGCGACGATTGGCGTGCTGCCCGCGTCACATGGGGGTGAACATGACGGCACGACCGAGGACTGAAGAGGCGGTGCTGTGACGTCCAGGCACGGTTCGTGATTGACGGCACTCGGTCTCGCGAGTGCTCAGATGGTGAGTTGGAGGACGGCGCAGGTGACGATGGCGACGATGAAGACGGTCACGAGCGAGGCCTTGAATCGCATGGCGATCGCACCGGCGCCGACGCCAGCGAGCACCGGCCAATCCACGCCGTAGTGTCCATTTGCGTCAAACAGGCCGGTCATGATCAAGGCGGTGAGCATCGCCGGTGGGAGCAGATACGCCGTTCGCTGGACCCGGGGATGGTTGAGGACGGACCGGGGCAGGGAGACCCCGGCGAGTTTGAGACCGTAACTACCGAGTGAGGTCAGCACCACCATGATCCAGAGTGACATCACGACGTCTCCTTCTCGCGCGGGGACCGCGACGGTGTCGCCCCGACGACCACCGCCACGACTGCTGCGGCGAGGATCGGCACCCCCGGAGGGGTGAGGGGAATGAGCACGAGGGTCACCAGCGCCGCCGCGATCGCGACGGTGGCGGCCCCGTCACGTGAGAGCTGGGGCCAGAGGAGGGCGAGGAAGATCGCCGGCGCGGCGGCGGACAGACCGAAGGCGGTCGTGTTGATGCCACTGCCGATGAGGGCCCCGGCCAACGTCCCCACGGTCCAGAGCGAGTACAGGCTCACGCCCGTCGCCCAGAAGGCGTAGTGACCGGCGCGCGAGTCGCGTTGGGCGACCGCCATCGCGGTGGTCTCGTCAATGACGAAGTGGGCGGTCCAAAGTCGCTGCAACCCCCGAGGTTGCACGACCTGGGTCACGGGTACGCCGTAAAACATGTTTCGCGTGCCAAGTAGGAGGGCCGCTGACAACCCGGCGAGAGGTGATCCGCCCGCCGCGACGACGCCCACGAAGGCGAACTGCGACGCACCCGTATAGGCGACGACGCTCATAACGAGTGCTTGGAGGACGGTGAGGCCCGACGCGATGGCGATCGCCCCAAAGGTGACGCCGAAGGCACCGGCGTAGATGCCGATTCCCAGGGCGGCGCGGGTGATCGCAGCCCGTTCCGGGAAGTCCGTGTCCGTTGCCCGTGCATCGCGATCACGAGGTGGAAAGCGCGTCGTCTCACCCATGAGCACAATATTAAACTGATATTGACGCATTGAAATAGCTAATGCAGAGGTAAATACGCCTTGTTATGCAATACTAAAGCGTATGGACGTAATTGACAGAAAGATAATTGCGGAACTGCAGAGCGATGGGCGTCTGTCAAACGTTGAACTGGCCGAGCGCATCGGTCTCACGCCTGCACCCTGTCTTCGGCGGGTCAAGCGCCTCGAGAACGACGGGGTGATCCTCGGCTACAGCGCGCGGATCAGTCCGACAGCGATCGGACTTGGATTTGAGGTGTTGGTGTTCGTGGACCTCACGCACAAGGATCGCGCCACCTTCGAAGCCTTCGAGGCGGGAGTCGCGAGATTTGACGAGGTCATTGATGTGCGTCGGATGTTCGGGCTGCCTGACTATATTTTGCGCGTCGCGACCGACAGTATTGAAAGTTACGAGGCGTTTATCTCCTCGCGTCTCGGCGACGTACCTGGTGTCGACAAGCTCGACTCGCACATGACGATGAAACTCGTCAAGTCCTCGGCCGAACGTCGCTGAACGCGTTCGCCGCCCCTGCAGACCCGACGCACCAACGAGTCGTCTATCGATGTCGTTCTGGGGGCGTGTTGGAGTCTGAGTACTACACCACAACCGCCTCGGGACTCGGCGCGACGCGCGGTCGATTGGCGACGGGTTGACGTCGCCCACCGTGAACGACGCGCTGGTGTCGACGTGTTCAAACCGAGAGTCCTGTCTAGGAGAATCCAAACGTGTGAACTTCGCGGCAGGGCATTCGTTCAGACTCGACGGGTTCGATTCGCGCTCGTCGTGCTAACGATGGAAGACGTGGAATCCCCGAAGGCGAAGGCCTACATCGCCCCGGAGAACGTCGCTGAGCCACTTCGTTACTCGGGCTATGTTGCACAATCCGACGGACGTCTTGAGTTCTCTCCGGCCTTCGATTCACTGTCAGCGGCCCTGGCGTGGGCTCGCGAAAGGACAGACTTTGTGATTGCCAGAGGCGTCTCGGGTCCGTATTACTGGTACGGCGTTGGGCCATCACCGCGCGACATCACGGCGCCGCCCGAATAGCGCCGTGAGCACGTCGAGCCCACTCAGGGTCGAGTTATGACTTTCTGACGTAAGGGGTGCCGCACCCATCGGAGAGAATGGGCAAAATAAACCGGTCTCCTTGAGGGGATTTCGCGGTCCACTCGCGCGCCAAAGGCGGACGCGTATGAGTTGTAGAAGCAGCAGCGGGTCCTTCAGCGCCGAGCGGGTCAGATTGACCGAGAATCCAACGTCCCGGAGCTTCCCGACCAGTCAGGTCATCAACGCGGGAGGGGCGTTCCCTCGTGATGCAGGCGGTCGCGCGTTTTAGGATCGCAATTTCCATCGCCTGGATGTGGCTCTCGCGGCGCGGGCCGCTGTCCGCCCGGTCCGGTGGCGTGATAGACCCACGTGGGGACGTTGTGCGAGACGCCTACGAAGCGGTTACTAGCAAGGGGGAGATCATGAATCTTCGAATGTGGTCGGTAGCTCGTCGCGCGAGCGCGGTGATCGTGATGTCGATGGGGCTCGTCAGTGCTTCGGCGAGCGCATCGAGCACGCCCGCGGCTCGGCACTTCCCCAGCATCGCGCACGTCACGCCGGGTAGCGACTACTTGGCACTCGGTGACTCGGTCTCTTTCGGCTATCGCGAAGCGACGACGGTACCCGCCCCTGACTACAGTTCGGCCACCAACTTCGTGGGGTTCCCCGAGGACGTTGCCGCCGCTCTCGGTCTGCACTTGGCAAACGCCTCGTGCCCGGGTGAGACCTCGTCGAGCTTCCTCAATGTCAGCGCGCAGAGCAATGGCTGTGAGAATCAGCTCAGTGCGACGGGAGGACTCGTGGCGGGGGGGTACCGATCGCTCTACCCGTTGCACGTGTCGTACACGGGCAGCCAGATGGCCTACGCACTGCAGTATTTGAAGTCGCACCCGCGAACCAGTTTGATCACGCTGATGATCGGGGCCAACGATGGCTTCGTCTGCCAGGAGGTCACAACGGACCAGTGCGCATCGCCGACGGAGTTGGGGCCCGTGCTCGCAACGGTCAAGAAGAACGTGACCACGATCCTGCACGGACTGCGGGTCACCGCCCACTTCAAGGGTCAGATCGTTCTCGTCAACTACTACTCGACGGACTACTCCAACGGGTTGGCTTCGGCAGGCAGTCAAGCGATCAATCAGGCCATGGACCAGGGCGGTGCTGGATTCCATGTGGAGATCGCTGACGGCTACGCCGCCTTCAGCCAAGCGGCCCAGTACGCCGCGAACAACACGTGCAACGCCGGTCTACTCACGCAGCTGTACACGGGCAGTGTCATGACGGGTTGCGGGGTCCACCCGAGCGTGGGCGGACAGGCGCTTCTCGCTCAGACGGTGGAGTCGGTGGTGCGCAAGTAGCGTTACGCGGTTCTCACGATGGTTGGCGGCTCGCGGTAATTCGGGGTACGGCTGCGCGCCGCGCGTGTAATCGAGCTCGGCTGTGGGGACTGTTCACGCGGAAGGTGTGAACCTATCAGTTACCCAGTGACTGTCCCGCTCGTTTACGAAGCGCAACTTTCGCCGACTCGTCGCCGACGAGAAGCGCAACTGGCGAACCGATAACCGAACGATTCAGCACGTTTGACCGATTCCCCCCTGGTGGGGATTTGGATAAATGTCAAACCACCTGATGAAAAAGGTCAGGTGAGACTGGCAAGAAGGCCGCCACCACCAGAGAAATCTGATTCGATCACCAACAGTCCTGCCGTGTATCACCGGGCCGCAGTGGCCTAGGTAGCGGTCGCGCGTCGGCTCGAGATGGAATCGGTGATCGGGATTGGGATGGTTGATACGGGACTATTGACAAGGACACTTTAGAAAACGAGACTTTACAGAAATATATTTTACTTTTGTTGAGGTGAGCCGTGGGATTCGTTGGTCGCACTCGGGAACGCGAGCAACTTACTAACTTTCTGCGCCAGGTGGGTGCAGGAAATCGAGCCGACGCCGGCTTCGCTGTGGCACTTCGCGGGCGCCGTCGTATCGGTAAGTCCCGCCTCGTGGATGAATTCATTCGGGCCCAGGGAATCCCCTACGTCTGGTTCCAGAGCGCGTAAGGGAGCACCTGCCGACGCAGAGATATCCAACCTTGCCGAAGCCATCGCCGATTCCACGCTTCCGAACGCAGTGGTGGCGCAGAGCGTCAAACCGGAGTCACTGACTGCTGTCTTGAACCTCCTCTCGGCCGCCCTGCCCACCGATGGACCTTCCGCCATCGTTCTCGACGAACTTCCCTGGCTGCTCGAGGCGATCCCCGGAGGTGCAGGCGAACTTCAGCGCGTGTGGGACAAGACCTTGTCGCGTCAGCCGGTACTCCTGATTCTCATAGGTAGTGAACTCGCGATGATGGAGCAATTGACGGCACCGGATCAGCCATTTCATGGGCGGGCCCGCCCGATGACTCTCAGCGCGTTGAGCCCTCGTGACGTCGCTCAAATGACGCAACTAAGCCCGTTTGAGGTGTTCGACGCGTATCTCATCACTGGCGGACAACCTCAGGTCATTGAGCAGTGGGCTCCCGGAACATCCCCGGAGGAGTTCCTCCGAGACTCATTCGCGTCGCCTAACAGTGCCCTCGTCGCATCAGGAATGCGTGTCCTCGATTCCGAGTTCCGCGACGCCACCATCGCACGTCAGGTGCTGACGACCATTGGCGGCCACGGCGAGCGGGTTCGGGCGAACATCCTCAAGTCCGCACAGACACTGGGATCCCTCACGGGACCCACGCTCGATGAGAAGTTGGAGGAACTCCGCGCGAAGCGAGTAGTCGCCGCTGATGACCCATTGTCGAAGCGTGAGGCCAGGAGCGACCGCCGCTGGAGAATCGACGATCCGGCCTTGCGTTTCTGGCTTGCGTTTGTAGAACCCGCCCTCGACGAGATCGACCGGAATCGGCCCGATCTCGCTCTTCAGCGCTTCAAGAGGAGCTACTCGTCGTGGCGCGGTCGCGCCATCGAGCCGGTAGTCCGCGAGTCGGTCTGGCGGTTATTGCCCGACACATCGTGGGCGGACGTTCACCACGTTGGGGGGTGGTGGCCTCGCAACAACGTTCCCGAAATCGACATCGTAGGTGCAGTGAAACAGCCAGGCGAGGTGCGCTTCGTCGGTACGATCAAATGGCGCGCAGAGGTCCCGGTCACGTCCACTGAGCGGGAGGAACTGGCGTTAACCACCACTAAAGTTCCTGGCGTCAGCGCCTCCACGCCGCTTGTCGCCGTCTGCCCGGCCGGTTCGGACGATGATGGATTCTCCCGCGTATGGACGGCGCAAGACCTGCTTAACGCATGGCCCAACTGACAGTGGTAGGCGCGGCTGGAGAGTAGTCCATTGGGACGATCAACAGCCGAGTACGGAGTGCACTCCAGTCAAGTTCAGCGAGGTGACGCGAGACGTCGTTTGTCCAAACCTTTGTCCAAATGGCTGGGGACTCTTTGTCCAAATCCCTCCTGGTGGGGGATTCACGAAAGTCAGGGGTCAAGTGGCATTTGGGTTCTGGTACTCCGCTGGAGCGGCTGCTAACTGACGGCGATCCTGATCAGGGAGTATCGAAACGGTTCGACGGTCTGGTGCGCAGCCGTTTCCTTGAAGTGCTCTTACTGGTATGCTTTCTACTACCACTATGAATCCAGTTCGAGAACTCCTGGAAGACCTGAAGCGAGGTAGCGGCCTCTCCTGGCGCGAGCTCGCGCGCCGCGCTGGGACTGCTCACTCCGCGCTCATTGATTACGCGAAGGGGCGCCACGACCCGGGCTTCGCGACGCTGCAACGCGTGGCCCATGCTGCCGGCTACGACCTCGTCATGGAGGTCCGCCCACGGCTCACCAATCCCGAGATTCGTACATTGGAGATGCACCGGGCGATCGCGACCAAGATCGGCGCCGATCCTGAGGGCACCCTCGCCATCGCGCGCGCGAACCTCGCGACGGCGCGGACTGCGGATACGAACGGGAATACGACGCCCTACCTCGACACCTGGGAAGCACTCATCGAGGGCCCCCTCGATCGCTTGATCCGAGTCATGAACTCAACTGATCAGGCGGCTCGCGACCTCCGTCAGGCATCACCCTTCGCCGGCGTGCTCAGTGACGACGATCGCCTCGGCGTAATGATGCGAACGGATGGGGCGCGGCTCTCGTCGAGTTCGGGCCGGTCGTTGGAAGAAGTTCGTGACGAGCTGAGGACGGCGATCCTCGCCGGTCGCGAGCTGGTTCGCGACGGCGTGTGAAGCGCGAACAACTCGAACACCTCGTTCGTGCGGCGGGCGACGTACTTGGCGAAGATGCGGTCATCGTTGCCGGATCACAGGCCGCATTGGCTCAGTTCCCTGAGGGGCTGCCGCGTTTGGCGACGCTCTCGCGAGAAGCCGACCTGCTCGCGCTGGATGATCCTGATGACACCAAAGCGCTGCGTATCAACGGAGCAATCGGCGAGGACACCCAGTTTGACGCCACGTACGGCTACTACGCCGAGGGTGTCGGCCGAGAACTACTCGTCTTGCCCCGAGACTGGGAGGAGCGGGCGGTCCATATAGTCGCTCACGGGCAGAAGGACGTCACCGGGATTGTCCCAGAGATCCACGATTTGGCTGTCGCCAAGATCGCCGCAGGGCGCGACAAGGACTTCCAATGGGCGCGGGCACTCATCCAGTCGGGCCATCTTCGACCCGAGATCCTCCTCGAGCGCGCCGCTCAGGCACCCCTTCAGCCGCATCAGCGGCGCTTCATCATGGCAGTGGCGGAGGGAGCGCAGAGTCCGGGGCGTCGTTCCCGGCGTAATCTACGTCGCCTGCGTGCGCTTTTGGAGCAGCCCGACGATCTCGAGCGGCCGACCTGATCTCGGCGCGCAGGTCGCGTGCCGGACCAATCTGGTGCCCGAAGGGCGAATCGTCAGCAGCGGTATCTCCAGCGACCGCGCGACATCCGTGCCCGGTGCTGTAATGCCGAGGGGCGCGCGTGACGTATAGAGAGTGATGGTGACAATCAGGTCAATGGGCCACGATGAGCGCTTCGAGGAGTTCTTCCGAATGCACTATGAGCGTGTTCGGCGCTACGTGGCGCGGCGCACGTCCGCCGGTCTGGTCGATGACGTGACGAGTGCAGCCTTCACCGTGGCCTGGCGCAAGTTCGATACCGTTGACGAGCCCTCGATCGCTTGGGTCATGCGAATTGCCAGCCTCGAGTTGGCGAACGTCCGTCGTAAGGAGCTGCGGCGACACGGCCGCGAGCGTTCGTGGTTAGAGCGCCCCGCCGAGCCGGTCGCGGCGACTGATCACGAGATGCTCGCCGCCGCACTCGATGACCTCTCTGACACCGACCGCGAGATCGTGCGTCTGGTCCACTGGGACGAACTGGCACGCGGCGAGATCGCCGAGGTCCTCGGCGTCAGTGTGGGTGCGGTCAACGTCCGCTACCACCGTGCCCTGAGCCGGCTGGAGGCTCGACTTCACGCTCACGAGACAAACACAACACAGGAGGTTCCCCGATGACGCACGACCTGGACCGCATGATCCGCGAGCTCGACCCCGCGCGGTCACTCGACACTGGTGACGTCGACGCCGCCTGGCGTGACCTGACGAGTCGTGTCGCCGTT
>JAJZSX010000049.1:0-5284 GCA_021849435.1 Actinomycetes bacterium
TCAGGAGCCAATGGAACCCCTCAACCTACAACGTCATCCTTGAAGGTGCGCTGATGCGCTTTCAATCAGATCACGGCCTGCCGACGACTGGCCAAATGGACGGGCAATCCTGGACCACCCTCGTAGCCGCGGCACGCGCCCATGAATTCGACCGCTCAAGTTACAACGTCGTCGTCGTCGACCAGGCGTTGCCGCAGCACCTGCAGCTCTTCGAGAATGGAAGAGTCACCTTTACGTCCGTGGTGAACACCGGTATTGCCGTATCACCGACGGCCAACGGAACCTTCCCGGTCTATCTACGCTACGTAACGACTACGATGTCGGGCATAAACCCGAATGGTACTCCGTACCACGACACGGGTATTCCGTGGGTATCGTACTTTAATGGAGGCGACGCGTTACACGGATTTATCCGGAGCAGTTACGGTTGGCCGCAGAGCCTTGGTTGTGTAGAGATGCCATTTGCCGAGGCTGGTATGCTGTGGCCCCACACGCCCATTGGTACCCTCGTTACTGTGTATTAAGGGCTTTCGCCGTAGACGCGTAAGTTTCGCACCTAGGACATTTCCGTCTCACCGGACCGCGCCTGAGGGGGTAACGATGGGTTAGCTCCAGACGGGATTTCACTAGGGACTCGTAAAGGTTGGGTTGACATCTTGATCTGCCCAGGAAGCGAGATCCCGGCCGTACGACGACAGAAACCTAGGTTCTTCGTCACGCGAGAGAGAGGATCCCGCGTCGAGAGTACGGTCACGAGGCTACGCCAGGCGCCAGCCCGACCGTCTGAATTCAACAGCCAAGGTGGAAGTAGAAGCCTGAGGCAGGTCACGGTCTCTAGCGCTCCCGAGGTGGTTCCGGCTCGTGAGAGAGGAATTTGTGGACCTTGAGGGACGCAATAAGAACCGGTCGGCAACATTTGCTATCAGAAGTGGCAAACTGCTATCATGAAGGAATGAAGCAGATAATCACCCGGCTGGATGATGACTTGGCTGACGCACTAAAGAATCAGGCCAGCCGAACTGGTGAGTCAGTGAACTCCTATCTCAATCGGCTGCTGCGCGTTGCGGTGGCGGGACCAAGCACTCCGCGCCACGAATGGAAGGTGGCGGCGATCTCTAACGGCCGTTTGATGTCACGCGAAAGTCTGACTGGTAGGTCTCGCCATCGGGGAAAGAGACCGGGCACTGAAATCCACACGTCCGCTGGATACGCGAGCGATGCCGTGAGCGACGATCGTGATGAAGGATGATCATCTTTGCGGATACCAGCGCCGTTGGAAGTGCCTACCTAGGAGATGAGGCCGACGGGCGTTGGATCAGCGATGTCATCTTTGATGGACCTGATCCAGTGGTCATCAGTGTGTTGGCAGACGTTGAGTTCGCAAGTTTGTTGGTGCGAGCGAAGTCCGATGGTCGCATAGACGAACGCGAAATGGCGGCGTGCCTCGCGATGTATGGAGAGCACACTGCCGACGATGGCCCAATCGGAGTCATCCCTATTACCCTCGATTCGTTCAGCAGGGCCCAACAGTTCGTTCTTCAGGTCTCCATTCGCACGCTCGATGCTCTGCACCTCGCCTCGGCGCAGCTCTTTGCTGACTCCAATGATGACAACGTAGTAATTCTGACTCTTGATCACCGGCAAGCTGTCGCCGCCCAGGCATTGGGTTTGTCTTTGTACGACAGGCCTGCAAGGTAGGCATCCTCGAAGGTTCGCGCAATCAAATTTTGTGGACCTTGAGGGACTCAATAAGAACCGGCCACACGACTCTTCATGATTTCCGCCAGGCGACTTTGAATCTCTGTGGGGCGACTGGTTCGACGGCATCGGTGTGTTCGACGAGAGTATTTGGTGCCTAGTCTCGAGCTCCACAAGTTGGGCCTCCGAGGACCACGTACCGAGAGTTTCCTATTGATACCACAGTGGTATCATTGTCGTATGGCATTCACCCTTAGGACCGACGCCACTCTCGAGGAGGCGCTCGCCTCCCTCTGCGAATTTGAAGGCGTCTCACGTCAAGAAGTCATCCGCCGCGCGGTGCTCGACCGACTCGAGCGGTCCGGCCACGTAGCGCGGGTCGACGAATCAACGCATCGCATGGCAACGCGCTGGAACGATGTCCTGGAGCGACTTGGCTCTGCATGAGCAAAATCGAACACCTCGAACTCGAGGACATCATCGGGATGATTCGAATCCTTGGAATCGGTCCGGTTCGTGATGTTGGACTGTTGGACTCAGCGATCAACCGCCCCCGGTCCAGTGCCTTTGGCGAGGACGCCTACGAAACCATCAGTCTCAAGGCAGCTGCGCTCCTGCATTCGATGGTCAAGAACCACGCCCTCGTAGATGGCAATAAGCGACTCGCGTGGCTGAGCACGGTCGTATTCTGCGATCTCAACGGCCTTGCCCCGCAGCTCACCGATGACGAAGCATTCCAGTTGGTCTACGACGTCGCCAGCTCGCGACTGGACGTTGAAGTAATTGCGCGTCGGCTCCGCCTCGAATAAGACGAGTCCTGGGATGGCCGAAGTTCCATTCGCTGGCCATCGATACAACAAGCCACGTAGGGGGTCTCCATCTAACCGGAGCAAATCGCTGAGTTGCTGGCATCTCGTAGACCGCTGACCAGGTGCGCTCCGGTTAAGTGGAGACCCCCAAAGCCACGTTCTGATCACGCGATCCGAAGAACTTGGTGGGCTCAATCGGGTGAGCAACGTGCATGACTGCGATGACGTCGAATCACTTCACAACGAACGAAGGTGATTCGTAAGTAACGTTGCCGACACACCTGGCGAGTGAATGCGTGAACGCACCGTCACGGCAGGCTCGGTTCTTCGCCAACTTCGGAGTGGGCGCTACAGGACTCGAACCTGTGACCTCAGCCGTGTGAAGGCTGCGCTCTAACCAACTGAGCTAAGCGCCCGGACGCTCAATAGTAATCGCCCGCGGAAGCGCTCGCGTCAACCGAGCTCTTCTTCGGAGCTCGTCCCAACACTCGGTTGCGGCGGCGGACACATCCGTCGCCGATTAGCCCGCGCGGACGCCAGCCAACCTACCTAGCCCCAACACACGCGGTACGCCGCGCGGCATCGGCAGTGCCCGGTACGGGGAGAACCTCTCACCTCACACCCCCCCCTCGTCGATCGTGCAGCGCTGGTAGCGGCGATCACGTACGGCGAGGTTTGCGCAACAGCGGGCTCAGTTCGCGGTCCCGGCGCCGCAGCACTCTGCGGTCGCGAGTCGGGCCGGACCGCCACGCTGCCCCTACGTGATCGAACAGCGAACAACTGAGGAGCCGACGTTGTAGCCTTCTCGTGTGTCTGAGATGCCCGAAGCGCCCGCGCGTACTCGTTTCGGCCGCGTCCGGCGTACGTCAGCCGTTTCCCGCGAGGTCGTCATGGGGATCGACAACGTCGAGCGGCGCGTCAGCCTCGTCGCGGGGGCGATCGCCCTCGTCCTCGCCGCGATCATCAGCCCGCACCTGTTCAAGAACACCTGGGTCACGGACACGGCCAAGCCGTCCAAGTCCGGTGGCTGCCCCACTGGCTACCGCCTGGTGCATGCCGTCTGTCAACACACGTATCTCACGCACCCATCAACCTGGCTACCGCAGTTCCTGGAGATCCTCATTGTCGGACTGGCAATTTTGTTCTTCACGTGGCGTCGCAATCGGGCCGGCATCGCCGTCGCCAGCCTGTTGCTGGGACTGGCTCTCGGCGTGGTTGGACTCACATTTCTCTTGCTAGGTGGATGGTTGATCATCCGCGCGCTACGGCTCCAGCGCTACGGCGATGCCTCCTTCTCGGGATCCACTCGCCGCGCGAAGGAGATATCCCGCGAGAAGAGAGCGGCCCGCGCATCGTCACCGCGGGCCCCACGTCGCGACGCCAAGTCCTCCGCGAAACAACCGGCCGTAGTCGCGCCCTCTCCTTCCAAGCGCTACACGCCAAAGCAGCGGGCCCGCCGTCGCTAAACGATGACCAAGCTCGGACTCGACTACCCGACCGAGTGGGGTCGTCGTGCAACGACGCGCGTCGCACGCGACCTGCTCTACCGATGCTGGATCGCTCCCTACATGCGCTTCACGGCGACCCTTGACGTGCACGGACTGGCCAACGTCAAAGGGCCCGGACCGCTGATCTTCGTCGCCAACCACGCCAGCAATCTCGACACCCCACTCATCCTCAGCTCGCTCCCCGCGTCGGTGCGCCGAAAGACGGTCGTGGCGGCCGCGATGGACAGTTTCTTCACGGATCCGCGAACCGCCTTTCGCACTGTCCTTCTCTTCAACGCGATCCCCTTCGATCGCCACAGCCTCAATCGTCGTAGCGCCCAGCAGGCGCTCGAACTCGTCCGCCAGGGGTGGAATCTGCTGATCTATCCCGAGGGTGGCCGCACGACCGACGGAAACCTAGGCGACTTCAAGGGTGGGGCGGCCTACCTCGCGGAGCGATCTCGCGCGACGGTCATACCGACCTACGTCCACGAGTCGGGTTGGCTCAAGGGTCCCAAGTACGCCAAGGCCCCCCAGTACACCCAGGGACCGTCGCGTCGACGTCACCATGTGGTGGTGGCCTTCGGCGAGCCGTTGCGGGCGCTCGAGGACGAGTCCATACGTCGCTACGGATCACGGATCGAGCAGGCCGTCATCGACCTCGGACGCCAGGTATCCGGAAATTTGCTCTACGGCGCCCGAAACGGGGCTGACTGAGCGCGTGGCAGCGCTCCGCGTAGAGTCGGTCGGCGACGCTCGCCAACGGATCGAGAGGCATCGCCAGCACGCGGGAGAGCACGTCGTCGGCGAACCAGGGATTCTGAGCCAGTACCGGGCCGTGCGCGTAGGTGGCCCACAGCCGATCCGTGACGAAGCCGTCGACTCGGCCGTCGTTTCCCCGCCCGCGAACCACTCGGCCGAGCGGGCGAACCGAAGGGCCCAGCGTCGTCCGTCCACCGTGGTTCTCGAAGCCGACGAGCGTACGTCCATCGACGTCCGCGACGAGGTCTCCGACCGCGCGGCGCGGACTCCGGCGAGTAGTCGCGTCCACGATCCCTAGACCCGGGTACTCGTCATCCCCGTCCACCGCGAACGTCGTGCCCAAAATCTGCAGGCCCGCGCACACCGCAAACACGAACGCACCGTCCTCGACGCGGCTACGAAGTGACTCTCGCACCAGCAGTTCGCTGGCCAGGCGTTGCGGGCCGTCCTCGCCACCGCCGATCACGTAGAGATCAGCGGCGACCAGATGATCGTCGAGCGACACCGCGACGACCGACGCGTCGAATC
>JAJZSX010000049.1:5294-11065 GCA_021849435.1 Actinomycetes bacterium
GTAGAGCAGGAAGATTGTAAGCACGACTGGGGCCGCATCAGCCACTCACGAAAAGCGGTGTAGTTGGCCACGACGGTGACCACCTCGCTCGCCGCACTGGTCATCGGTGTCTCGTTGGACACGGCGAACGTCATTCCCGCGTAGTCAAGTCTCGTCGCCAGATCGAGGCGTCGGTCCCCCCAACAGCGCACCAGACGGCCCCGCAAGCGCTCGAAGGGAACGTCGTACAGCCACGAAGGGTCGTGCCCGTCGGCCAGACGCGCGTTGATCGCCACCCAGATCTCACCGTCTCCGGAGAGGCTCGACAGCAACGCGTCGAAACCGGCGGGATTCTTCGCGAGGTGCAAGCGCAGCGTGTACGGGCCCCATCGGCGCAGGGCGAAGCGCCCCGCAATCTCGTCCAAGGCGTTGATCCGAGTGAGTGCGGCCCGGAGATCGACCCCGACCGCGTGCAAGGCGGTCAGGGCCATCGCCGCATTGCCCTCGTTGAAGCGACCCGGCAGGCCGAGGTCGAGCGGCCACTCGACGCCATCGATCGTCAGCCGCTCATCGAGCACCGTCGTGAGCGCGCGGGGTCGCTCGAAGCCGCAGACGCAGTGCCACGACGGGTCACGCGCTAGGGCCCGCGTGCAGTGAGGACAGGACCAGGCGTCCGCGAGCCAGGGCGTCGGCACGTCACACCACAGGACCGCGTGAGCAGTCTCGGCCGCGTAGACCACCAGGGGGTCGTTGGCATTGGCCACCACCAGCGAGTTGTCGGCGCCAGCGAGCGCCTCACGCCACCTCGTCGCCAGCTGACGAACCTCGTTCGCGCGGTCCAACTGGTCGCGCGACAGGTTCAACAGCACCACCACCGCCGGACGCGTCCGTGCGATGATCTCCGCGAGCCAGCCCTCGTCCGCCTCCAGCGCCGCCGTGTCGCCCGGCGCGCTCGCCAGAGCTGCCACCAGTCCTGCGGGCATATTGGCGCCAGTCTCGTTGGTCACCACGTCCCCGCCCCACCCGGCGGCCACCATCGCAGTAGTCGTCGTTTTACCGTTCGTCCCGCTGACGAGGATCGTGGTCCGTCCCCGTGACAGGCGATCCAGCAGATTCCGGTCGAGCGCCAGACCCACGGTCCCACCCACCACCGTGCCCGTTCCGCGGCCGCTTCGGCGCGAAACCCAGTTCACGGCTCGAACCATCGCCACGGCGGCGGCGGCACGCCAGCGGGACCAGAACATGTCCCAACGCTAACAAGGAACCCCCATTGGCGCGCTGTGTGGCGGGCGAGTACGGTCAATGGCCCCGCAACCCACGAATCCTCAGCCGAAGTGTCTCCAGGACACCAACCAGACTCGGCGTCGCGGTTCACCCGTCGTCGGGGTGTCTCGGACCGTCAGTGCTCTGGCGGTCCGGGCCGATCCTTCCGCCTCCCACTACGAGCGTGTCCCCGCCGAGGTGGATGACGGCCACCTAGCCAGGTTGACCGCGGCGCAGAGGTCGCGGTGCATCGTGGGCCGACAGACCTCGCAGCCGCTGGTGCGCTGGGTGGGGAGTGTCTCGGCCTTCACTACCCCGCACGCTGCGCAGGTCCTCGATGGTGGGTGGAACCGATTGGGTACGGCGCACTCGGACCGATACCACGTCGTCGTGTGGGTGAGCGGACGGCGAACTCTCCCTAGGCGACCTCCGCGACGTCCGCCTCGCGCCTTCACCCACACAGTTTGTCGAGGGGCACGCAACAAACACAAAAGGACCAACCGGGGGGAGGTTGGTCCTTTTGCAAAACCTAGTTTCCGCTGAATGGGGGGTTTTCAGCAGATCAGGCTGATATAAGTATGCCACCGCCACCTTCATCGTTCAAGTCGATAATCATGATACTTCTCATCTGTAGACTTGATAGGTGGACGTTCGTCAGCTCGAAGCGGTGGTGGCCATCGCCGACCACGGCAGCTTTAGTCGGGCGGCCGACGCCCTGGGTACCGTGCAGTCGAACATCTCGGCCCGCGTCGCGCGACTCGAGAAGGAGCTCGGGACCGAGCTCATCGACCGTACCTCGGGTGAGGTGACCGAGTCCGGCCGAGTCGTCGTCGAGCGCGCGCGACGGATCCTGCAGGAGTTCGAGTCGATCGCCGCTGACGTCTCCGAGTTGAACGCCGACATCCGCGGAACGGTCTCCTTGGGCATCATCGGGACCGCCGGTCGCTGGATCATCCCCCTGCTCATCGAAGCCCAGCGCCTTCAGTATCCCCACGTCGCCCTTCGGATCTACGAGGGGTCCAATTCAGCGCTCGAGCCCCAGCTGGTTCACGGCCGACTCGACCTCGGGGTTCTCGCCCAACCCATTTTGGCGCCCGAACTTACGCAGTCTCCCCTATTCAACGAGGATCTCGTGGTCATCGTGCCGCGCACCCACCCCCTCGCGGCTCGCGCGACGGTGTCATTCGAGGTGCTCGCACAGTACCCGCTTCTGCTACCCCTGTCGGGAACCGCACTACGCCGCGAGATCGACGCCGCGGCCCGCACCAAGGGCGTGACGCTGCGCCCGGTGGTCGAACTCGACGGTCTTCGCACCATCGCCTCGCTGGCCTTCGACGGCTACGGACCGGCGATCCTCCCTGCGACAGCCCTGTCCCAGCACCTTCGTGACAAGTTCCTCGGCGTCCGGGTCGATGACCTCACACCTCGGCGCGTCAGCGTGGTGACCCGCCGCTTCGGCTTCCCGGCCGCTCCCGTGCGAGCAATCACCGCCCTCCTGCACGAGGTGGTCCAGCGCGCCACGCCGCCCGAGGGCGTCAGCGTCACGACAGTTTCGACACTCTCGTGAGCGCCCGGCGCGCCGACGTCGCACGACGGATCGCGCGAGTCGACCCCGCGTTCGCTCACGTGGTACGCGCCGCAGGACCGCCTCCCGCACGGCGGCCCGCGCCGGTCAGCGACCGGTTCGCCGCTCTCGTCCGATCGATCACCTTCCAACTCCTGGCCACGCGCGCCGCGGCCACCATTCACGAACGCGTCGTGACGTGCTGTCGCGGCGACGTGCGCGAGTCCACCATCCTCGAAATCGGGGTGCCACCCCTACGAGACGCGGGGCTCTCGCACACCAAGGCCCGCGCCATCGTGGAGTTGGCGCACGCCGTCCGCGACGGCCGTGTGCGCCTGGCACGTCACGGCCATCTGAGTGACGACGAAGTGAGTGCGGAACTGACTCGAGTGCACGGGATCGGACCCTGGACGGCCCAGATGTACCTCATGCACACCCTCGCGAGGCCCGACGTCTGGCCCAGCGGCGACTTCGGCGTCCGCCACGGGTGGAGTGTCGTGCACCACCTGGACGAGTTGGTGAGCGAGGCGGACCTCCGCCCGCGTGGGGACCCCTTCGACGGCGTACGCTCGTCAGTCGCGTGGTACTGCTGGCGGGCGGTCGATCTCGATCGCGCGGAGTAACCTCGCGTCATGGCCCTCCTCTCTCTCGAGACCTTCGAAGAGCGCGCTCTGGCGCCGCTACTCGAGTACGCCTCCCTCGCGTGCCTCTCACCGATGTTCGACGACCAGTGGGTCAGCCACGGCTACCTGGACCAGGCGATGGACCTCGTCGCCGCGTGGGCGCGCCAGCGCGCCCTGGCCGAGCTCGACGTGGTCGTCCATCGCCTCGAGGGTCGCACTCCCCTGCTCGCCGTCACCGTAGGCGCCACCGGACCCGCGACCACGACCACGACCACCGTTCTTTACGGTCACCTGGATAAGCAGCCCCCACTGGGCGAGTGGTCCGACGGCCTCGGCCCTTTCACGCCGGTGCGCCGGGCGAACCGTCTCTACGCCCGCGGAGTCGCCGACGACGGCTACGCCGCGTTTGCCGCCCTCCTGGCGTTGGAGTCCCTCGAGGAGAACGGCGTGCCACACGGCCGGTGCGTGGTGCTGATCGAGGCCAGCGAGGAGAGCAGCAGCCCCGATCTCGACGCGTACCTCGACCTCCTGGCCGATCACCTGGGTACCGTCGGGCTCATGATCTGCCTGGACTCCGGGGCGTTGTCCTACGACCGACTCTGGGTCACGACGTCGCTACGCGGCGTGGTGAACATCGAGCTCACGGTACGGGTGCTCGAGCGAGGAGTGCACAGCGGGACTGCGAGCGGCGTCGTCCCGTCATCGTTTCGGATCCTTCGCGAACTGTTGGATCGAGTGGAGGACGCCGCGACCGGTGAGGTCCTCATCGCGCAGTGTCACGCCCCCATTCCCGAGGCCCACGTGCGAGCCGCGCGCGCCGTCACCGCCGAGTTCGGCGACGTCGTCGCCGACGAGTTGCCCGTCGTCACGGGACTCACCCTCATGGGCGAGCTGCCCGAGGACCGCCTGATCCGCCGTACCTGGCACCCCGCGCTCTCGGTGGTGGGCATGGGGGGAATTCCCGAGCCCGCCATCGCCGGCAATGTGCTGCGACCCTCCACGTCGGCCGTCCTCTCGCTGCGCCTGGCGCCGGGCGCTGACGCCTCGGAGGCCACACGAGCCCTCACCGAGACGCTCACCCGTGACGTGCCGTCACACGCCCACGTCGAGGTCGTCGCCCACTCGGGTTCCGGGTGGGTCGCGCCTCCGACCGCGCCCTGGCTCGCCGCCGCGCTGGACGCCGGGTCACGCGACGCATTCGGGCACGCCCCCGGCTTCGCCGGCGAGGGGGGGTCGATACCCTTCCTGGCGTCGTTGGGGGCGCGCTACCCCGACGTGCAGTTCGTCGCCACCGGCGTTCTGGGTCCCGAATCCAACGCCCACGGCATCGACGAGATGCTGGACCTCGACGCGACGGTGCGCGTCATCAACGCGGTGGCGACCGTCGTCGCGGCCGCCTACGAGCACGAACGGGCCAACTCGTGACCGAGACAGTCGACCTGTGGGTCGATCCCGTGTGCCCCTGGGCGTGGATGACCTCACGCTGGCTCCTCGAGGCGGCCACCGTGCGCGACCTCGATGTGCGCGTCCACGTCATGAGCCTCGCCGTCTTGAACGAGGGCCGCGACCTGTCCGCGGAGTATATCGATCTGATGCGCCGCGCGTGGGGCCCGGTGCGAGTCCTGATCGCCGCCGAGCAGCGCTACGGCGAGGACGTGATCGAGCCTCTCTACAGTGCGATGGGGCAGCACTACCACGTGCGCGGCGTGCACGACCTCGACGCCGTCAGCGTGAACGCTCTCGTGGACCGGGGGCTCGACACGCGCCTCGCTGAGGCCGCCACCGACCCGTCGTTCGACGAGGCCCTGCGCGCCAGTCACCACCGGGGAATGGACCCCGTCGGCGACGACGTGGGAACTCCGGTCATCCACGTGGGCGAGGTCGCGTTCTTCGGGCCGGTGGTGACACCGGCTCCGAAAGGCGAGGCCGCCGGCCGGCTCTACGATGGCGTCGTGGCGGTCGCCGCTACGCCGGGCTTCTACGAACTCAAGCGCACCCGAACGAAAGGACCCGACTTCTCATGATTACCCGCACCCTCACCCCCTCGTCCACCCCGGTGCAGTACACCGCCAACGATGACGCCTCGCGGGCGGTGATCGTGATCCAAGAGGCCTTCGGGGTCAACGACCACATTCGCAACGTCGCGGAACGATTCGCCGAACACGGCTTCTTCGCCGTCGCGCCCGATCTCTTCCACCGCACGGGGTCGCCCGAAATGCCCTACGACGACTTCCCCGAGGCGATGTCCGCGGTCGGCACCCTGACCGCTCCAGGTCTCCACGACGACCTGATGGCGGCCGCCGACTTCCTAGCCGGACGTGGATTCTCGCGCGAGTCCGGCG
>JAJZSX010000050.1 GCA_021849435.1 Actinomycetes bacterium
ATCTCTCGAGTTGGACGATCGGAACCTTCACTTCCTGCTCACGCCGTACCTACGCTCCGCCGGTGCGTTCGCCACCTTCGACGAGCGCTCCAAGATCCTCTTCAGCTCGGACCTCTTCGGGAGTTTCGAATCGGGTCAGTCGCTCTTCGTCGACGCCGCCGCAGACATCGACGCGATTCAACGCTTCCACGAGTACTCCGTGGCCAGTCGTGATGTCCTAGCCCACGCGCTGCTCGCGGTGCGCGCCGTGGCCCCGACGATGATCGCGCCCCAGCACGGACGCGTCATCGCCAGCGGCTTCGTCGAGGGCGCGATTAGCGCCCTCGACGACCTCGACTGCGGCGCGCTATTGCTCACCCCGGACGACCCGGGGCTCTCGTTCCTCTTCGCGGCGAACCGGACCATCCACGGCGTGATCAACACGATGGTCAAGGAGCACGACTTCTCCACCGTCGCCGCGTATCTCGCGGGACTCGCCGTCAAGACCCTCGGTGCCGAGTACTTCGAGCTGTGGGCCGGCACCAACGGCGTCTTGTTCCGCTTCGAACGCGGTGACGACTACGCCGGACATCGCGCCGACCCGCCGGCCGACGTGGCGAGCGTGCTCGCTGGCGGGGCCATCGAGCCGGGTCACCGACTCGTCCTCGCGCTGCGATCGCCAACGACCGACACCATCGATGGGGCGATGGTGTGGGGCTTTCGCGAGCGTCGGGTTCCGAGCGACGCCACTATCGTGGTCCTCAACCAGATCATCTCCCTGGTCGAAGTCGGTCTCGAGCGCGAGGTCCTGCGGCGCACGACCGACCTCGAACTGTCGGACTGGCACACGCGCGCGATCTATGACCCGCTGACCGGGTTGCGCAACCGTGCCTCACTTTCCGACAGCTACCACCAACTCGCGGCCTTCGACGACCGGAACCTCGACTCGCAGATGGCGGCGCTGATGGTCGACGTCGACCACTTCAAGGCGGTCAACGACACCTTCGGCCACGCCGCGGGCGACCTGCTGCTCCAGCGGATCGCGCACGCGATTCTCCAGAGCGTGCGACCGAGTGACCCGTCGTTCCGCCTCGGCGGTGAGGAGTTCCTCGTGCTGCTCTCCAACGTCGACGCCTCGAGCGCCCACCGCGCCGCCGTGCGGATCCGCGAGCGCGTCGCCGGGTCGGCACCCGACCTCCCGATCGTCACGGTGAGCGTCGGCCTGGCGTTGCGTCAGCGCAACGAGACCCAGGAGTCGCTGCTCGCGCGCGCCGACGCGGCGCTGTACCGGGCCAAGGAGAACGGCCGCGACCGCGTCGAGGTTGCTCCGTAGTCGCTCACGGCCCGAAGCGACGCTCGGCCAACGCGGCCACCTCGGAGGTGCCCACCGCGGGTGAGAACAGGAAGCCCTGGCCGAGGTCACAGCCAAGGCGTCGCAGGTGAGCGAGTTGCTCGTCGGTCTCGATCCCCTCGGCGAGCACCTCGATGTCGAGCTTCCGGCCGAGCGTCACGATCGTCTCCAACAACGTCCGGGTGCGCAGGTCGTCGTGGGTGGGACTGACGAAGGACTGGTCGATCTTGATGATCCGTGGATGGACCAAGGTGAGGTAGTGCAGTGACGAGTATCCCGTCCCGAAGTCGTCCAGGGCGATGCCGATACCGAGTCGCGTCAACCGCTCGATCACGCCCAGGGTCTCGGCGACGTCACTCAGGGTCGCACTCTCGGTGACCTCGATGATGAGCCGATCGGGCGCGAACCCGCTCGACTTGAGCTCACGTTCAATGGCCGCGACGAGGTCGGGGTCGTGGAACTGTCGCGCCGAGAGGTTGACCGTGAGGTAGGGGCCGTCGCTCGCCCAGGTCGCGGCGGTGACGATCGCCTCGCGCAACGCGAAAACGCCGAGCTCGACGATGAGCCCTGACTCCTCGGCGAGTGGGATGAATACCGACGGCGAGACGAGTCCCCGCTCCGGGTGACGCCAGCGCATGAGCGCCTCGAAGCCGACCACGGTCAACGTCGATAGCTCGATGATGGGCTGATAGTGCATGGCGAGTTCGTCGGCCGCGAGCGCGTGGCGCAGTTCCCGCGCGAGCTCGAAGTGGCTGGCCGCCCGATGGTGCATCGTCGGGGTGAAGAAGACGTAGCGGTTCTTGCCCTCGCGTTTGGCCTCGTAGAGCGCCACGTCGGCGTCGCGCACCAGGGTCTCGCGATCGACCCGCCCGCCGTCAAAGGTCACGACTCCGATGCTCGCGCGCTGCTCGACCACAGTCCCGGACATGGCGAACGCCTCGTCGAACACGCCGAGGAGTCGCGTGGCGACCTGCTGCACCTCGTCGTCGCTCGACAACCCTTCGGCGAGGTAGAGGAACTCGTCACCACCGAAACGACAAAGCGTGTCCGAGGCCCGAGTGACCGACTGCATTCGTCCCGCGACCGCCGAGAGCAACTCGTCACCGGTGATGTGGCCACGCGTGTCGTTGATCCCCTTGAAGTCGTCGAGGTCGATGAGCAGCACCGCCCCGACGCCGCCGTAACGGTCGACGCGCTCGAAGGCCTGGGCCAATCGATCGTCGAAGAGCGCCCGGTTGGCGAGCCCGGTCAGCGGATCGTGCAGGGCCTGGTGTGCGAGCTGGTCGGCGAGCTCCAGCTCGTCGGTGATATCGCGTTCGGAGTTGACGAAGTACAAGATGTCCCCGTGCTCGTCGCGCGCCGTCGATTTGGAGATCTCGACCACGATCACCCGACCGTCGGGTCTGAGGTAGCGCTTGATGTAGCGCACCCGCTCGACGTCCCCGGCGAGCAACCGCTGCTGCACCGACTCGGTGATCCCGAGGTCTTCGGGGTGGGTGAACAACGACGAGTCCCCCGCGAGCAGCTCCTCGCGGGTGCGTCCCACCATGGAGCAGAACGCGTCGTTGACCGCGATGCAGCGGTCGTCGAGGTCGGTGAAGGCCATCGGGGCCATGTTCTCCTCGAAGGCCAACCGGAACCGCTGCTCGATCTCGTCACGGGCACGCGAGGCCGAGCGCTCCGCGCTGTCGTCGCGCACGAGCGTGATGGTCCAGGGGCGGCCGCCCAGCACGATCGGCGCCAACGCGACGTCGACGGCGAGCTCGCTACCGTCGTGGCGCAGCAGGCTCAGGTCGAGGTGGCGACCCATGGTGCGCACCCGCCCGCCCTCGACGAATCGGCGTCGCTGGTCGACGTGCCTCGCCCGCGCGTTCGGCGGCACGATGTCCTCGATCGAGCGCCCGACGAGGTCAGGCAGGTCGTAACCGGTCAAGGTGGTGAACACCGCATTCGCGTGGCGGATCACCCCGGTGTCGTCGACGAAGGCGACCCCGTCGGGCAGCACGTTCAAGAGCCGTTCCCACGTCAGGGGGTGACGTTCGAGGAAGTCAATGAACGACTCGTCGCCGACATTCGAAGTCATCAATACGCTTCCCGTTTCTGCCCGGCCGCGCGACCCGCCGGCACCCCACCGCCATCTCGGCAATCGTAGCGAACGCCTTTCGACCAAACGGAGCCCGTTCCTCGGACCCTCGCTCAGTCGACGGGCCTGGGCGTCCAGCGCACCACGCGGGCCTCGGGCACCGCCGCACGCACGGCCGCCTCGACCGCGCGACCTGTGGTCTGGGCGGCGTCGAGCGTCGTGGCGGGCGCGACGAAGCCCTCGACCTCGACGAGGAGGGTACGCCCCATCCACCGTGCGCGTGCGTGCGCGTGCGCCACACCCTCGACGGTGGTCGCCGCCGCGATTGCGGCCACGACCACGCCCGGCTCGACCGCGTCCATCAAGTGTCTGATGAGTTCGCTCGTAACCTCGTAGCCCACGTGGCAGATGAAACCTGTCACGAGCAGCCCGGCGAGGGCGTCGGCCCACGGCCAGCCGACCGCGACGCCGATCAGTCCGATCATGGCGCCAGCCGAGGACAGTGCGTCGAGCCAGGAGTGCTGCGCGTCGGCGACGAGCGTCGCGGACTGGATGCGCCGTCCGACCCGCAGTTTGTATCGCGCGACGACCTGGTTGCCGATCACGCCGGTGGCGGCCGCGGCGATGCCGAAACCGACGTGGGTCGTCGAGCCGTGAATGAAGAGCTTGTGGATGCTCAGGTATCCCGCGAGGGCCGCGCTCACCCAGATCGCGAGGGCGACACCGAGCCCGGCAATGTCCTCCGCGCGCTCCCACCCGAAGGGGTGTGAGTCGGTCGCCGGTCGTCTCGAGACCCGCAGTCCGATGAAGACGACCAGTGAGGTGCTGACGTCGGCCAGGTTGTGCAGCGCGTCGCTGAGCAGCCCGACCGAGCCGCCGAGCACCGCGATCGCGAGCTCGATCAGTCCCGCGGCGCCCAGCCCGATCGCCGAGACGGCGATCGCCCGGTGCGCGTCGCCACGGTCGACCACCTCACGGGCGACCTGCGCCGGGGGCAGTGGCTCACCCGACTGGCACTCACCGACCCCGTGCACGACCCCCCTCACCGACCCGAACCACCCCGTCGGCTGCTTTCGCGACGGTCTCGAAGTCGTCGCCGTGGGTCAATGGGCCCCCAACAAGGTGGTCGCCGTGGAACAATGCCTCCTCGGCGAGCTTGCGCACGTGGGGACTATCGACGGCGTAGTAGACGCGGTTACCCTCCCGACGCACGGTGACCAGTCGTGAGAGCCGCAGTTTGGCCAAGTGCTGAGAGACGCCCGCCGGGTTCACGCCCAGGTGCGCGGCGAGTTCGTTGACGGAGTGCTCGCCGTGCAGGAGAGCCCAGACGATACGCAGCCGAGTCCGATCGGCGAGGAGTTTGAGCGTGCCGGCGGCGAGATCGATCTGTCGGTCCGTCGGCTCTCTATCTATCTGCGTAGTCACGTAGATAATGGTAGTGGCCCTTCGTCCCCGTCGTCCGCTCTGTGTCGAGTGGCCGCACCACCTGCGATACTCGCACCCGTGACCACTTACTCGCCGATGCTACGCCGGGGGCTTCGGCTCGAATACACGACGCTCGCCTGGAACGTTGTCGGCCTCGTCGTGCTCGCCTGGTCGGCGCTCGCGGCGCGCTCGGTTGCCCTTGCCGGGTTTGGTCTGGACTCGCTCATCGAGATTGGGGCGTCAATCGTGGTCGTCTGGGAATTGACCGGCGTCGACGAGCGGCGCCAGCGTCGGGCGTTGCGCCTCATCGGTGGTGCCTTCGCCCTGCTCGCGCTCTACCTCCTCGTCCAGGGGGCCGTCGTGCTCGCGGTCCGACATCACGCTGGCCATAGCGTTGCCGGCATCGCCTGGACCGCGCTCACGGCGGTCGTCATGTTCTCGCTCGCGTGGGGCAAGGCGAAGACCGGTCGGGCCCTGGGCAACGTCGTGCTCGAAACCGAGGGCAGGGTCACTCTGGTCGACGGCATCCTCGCCACCGCCGTCCTCGCCGGTCTCGTGCTCAACGCCGCCCTGGGGTGGTGGTGGGCCGACCCGGTCGCCGGCTTCGTGCTCGTGTACTACGCGCTGCGCGAGTTCGTCGCCATCATGAAGCACGAATCGACGTGAGCGTGGTCACTGTTTACGGCGTATGCGCGGTCACCTTCATGATGGTGATGTACGCCCTCGAGCACCGGGGCCGCCGTTTCATCGTGGGATTCGCCGTCGGCTGTCTGCTCTCGAGTCTCTACGGTTTCCTCTCGGGCGCGTGGCCCTTTGGGGTCGTCGAGCTCATCTGGTCGGGGATCGCCCTTCGGCGCTTCGTCACCACGCGCGACACCTAATGGGACTGGCGACGGCGGCGGGTCTCGCACGGCGAGGGGGTCGCGCCACGTGGCGCGAACGCCCACGAGCCAATCCGGTAATTCGGTGCGGCTGGAGGGATTCGAACCCCCGACCCTCGGTTCCGTAGACCGATGCTCTAATCCGCTGAGCTACAGCCGCAGTAATGCTGGCCACCCATCCTAGCCCGTCGCCGAACCGGTCCTACCATGCGTACATGGACCAGCGAACCGACCTCGCACTACTGATCGAACGCGCGACTCCCGCCATGGTCGAGCTGCGCCACGACCTGCACGCCCACCCCGAGCTCGCCTTCGCCGAACACCGCACGACCGCCGTCATCCGCGACCGTCTGCTGGAGCTCGGTTGGACGGTGGCCCCGAGCCCGACCGAGACCGGCGCCATCGCCACCCTGACGGGGCGTCGCCCGGGGCGCCGCGTGCTCGTGCGTGCCGACATCGACGCGTTGCCGGTGCACGAAGAGCGCGACCTCCCATACCGATCGACCATCGACGGTGTGATGCACGCCTGCGGCCACGACGTCCACACCGCGGCCCTCCTCGGGGTCGCCGATGTGCTCGCGAACGCCGCCGACCTACCCGGCGCCTACACCCTGCTCTTCCAACCCGCCGAAGAGGGGCTCGGGGGTGCCCGCGCCATGATCGATAGCGGCGTGCTCACCCGTCACCCGGCCGACGTGGTCATCGGCGGCCACGTGACGTCCCTCGCCCCCACGGGCTTCATCGGCTCGCGAGCCGGGACCGCGATGAGTCAGGCGACGGCGTGGCGCGTCGATCTCGAGGGCCGTGGCGGGCACGGCGCCATGGCCGGCGCCGAGGGCAACGTGGTACTCGCCGTCAGTCACCTCGCCAGCCGACTCGGCGACGTCGTGGAGGGTCTCACGTTCGACGGCGTCAACTGCGCCTGCTCGGCCGGGGTCATCCAGGCCGGAACGGCGAACAACGTCGTGCCGCGCACGGCACTGTTACGCGGCAGCCTGCGCACCTTCACGGGCGAACAACTGACCGAGGCCACCGCTCGGCTGGGTCACCTCCTCGACGACGTCGAGCGCGCCTTCACCGTGCGCTGCGCGTTGTCCTTCACCGGTGGCACGCCGGCGGTCGTCAACGACCCCGCCGTCTACGAGACGGTGATGGCGAGCGCTCGACGAATCCTCGGTGATGAGCACGTGCTGGCGATGCCCCCGACCCCGGCCAGTGACGACGTCTCGGAGTTCTTGAACCGCGTGCCCGGTTGCTACATCTTCGTGGGCGGCGCCCTCGCCGACGGCACCAGCGGCTCGCACCACGGGCCGGACTTCGCCGTCGAAGACGCGTCGGTCCCAGTGATGGCCCACGTGCTCAGCGCGAGCGCAATCGCCCTCGCGAACGCTTAGAACAATCGAGCGGCGCCGCGCAGCGGCGCCTCATTGCCCTCGATCGTCACGGGCACACCGACCGACGCGAACCACGTGAGATCGACGCGGCGTGCGTTGCCCCCGGCCAGGTGGACGACCCGGGGCCTGAACTCAGCGACGAACTCCTCAATAACCCGTCCGAGGTCGACGCGCCAGCGCAACTCATCGGCGGATCGTGCCGACTCGCCGAAGGACTGGTCGTAGGTCCGCCCGTCGGCTCGCATCTCGGCGCCCACGTCACGCACCGGCGTCGGCACGCCGTCCACGACGAGGGCGAGCCCGAGGCCCGTCCCGAGAGTCAAGACGACCTCCACGCCCTCGCCCGTGCTCGCACCCAACGCCGCCAACGTCGCGTCGTTGACGACGCGAACGTCGAGCCCGGTCGCTGCGCGCAGTGCGTCTTGGAGCGCGAACCCGCGCCACTGCCGGTCCAGTTCGGGATCGACCTCGGTGCCCACACCGCCCGGTCGGGCGAGGTTGCCCGGCGCGACCACGCGTCCGTCACGGAACGCCCCCGGGAACCCGACGCCGACCCTGGCGCAGCCGCTACGCCCGGCGCGGCTGGCGATCAAGCGGACGAGTCTGACCGGTGAGAGTGGGTAGGGGGTGGGCCGGCGACGCACGGGGTTGAGGAACGTGCCGACATCGTCGACCACCGCGAACTTGATGTTGGTCGCGCCGACGTCGACGGCGAAGATCGCCTCGTTCGGTTCGCGCGCGATGGCCATCCGCGAATCGTACTTACCACGTGATGGCAATACGATCATCGCGGGTCACGATTCGCGGTTCGCGCGCTTCGCCGTGCGCCTCGCGCGCGCAACCGCCTGTCGCGCCACCACGGACGGATCCTTACCGTGACGGGCCGATGGTTGCCCGCGACGACCAGGGCGGTCCCGCGGGGTCGTTCTCGCATCGAGGGTTTCGACCTCGGCTTGGTCGTGCCCGTGCTCGACGAATTGACCGGCGGCGCGACCTCGGGCACGTAGGTCACGGCCGTCGGATCGGCGAGACCGGCCAGCACCAGTCGGGTCGTGTGGTTGTTGACGATGGTCGGAGCCCGCGGACCCCAGCGCGCCACCAGCTGGGCGAAGTCCTGGACGACGGTGATCAAGGTCACCGAGAGCCCGGCCAGGGTCGCAGCCAACTCGTCGAGCTCGTCGAGTGGTGCCACCACGGCGGCCTCGTCGAGCACCAGGAGCAACGGCCGCGCGGTGCCCCGCTCGACGCGGCGTTGTTGCTCGTCGAGCACGCCGCGCAGTGCCCCCGCGAAGAGCGACTGGTAGTGAGCCTGCTCGCCACGCGGGCTGCAAAGATACAGGGTGTCGGCGCCGTCGACGACGCTGCGCACCCGGGCCCGCGGCTGGTCGAATCGCCACGGCAGGAGCATCGTCTCCGCCGTCGTGATCACCCCGTCGATCGTGCGGGACTCGTGACCGAGGAAGTCCGAGACGACGCGCGCGGCGACGCTCGTCGGATCGTCGGCCCAACGGTCGAGATCACGCGACTCGAGCACGAGCGCCACGTCCACGATTGTCTGACCGCGCTCGAGGGCGCGCACGAAGAGCGCCCCGAGCAGCTTGACCGCGAGGGTGTTCCAGAACTCGGTGTCGCCGTGACCCGAGGAACGCAACGTGAGGTCACGCGCGACGCGCAAGGCGTCGCGCATCGTCCTCACGCCCTCCAGGGGGTCCCAAGTGAGACCGTCGGGGGCGCCGGGGTCCAGCACTTGGACTTGGCCGAGCGCCGAGCGCCAGGGCTCGGTCGCCGCGACGACGTCACGCTTCACGCTGGTGACGACCAACGCATCCGGCCACGACAGGATCGAGGGGATCACCAGCGAGGAGGTCTTGCCCGCCTGGGTCGGCCCGACAACGAGCAGCGAGTGGCCTCGCTCCAGTCGCACCGGCCGGCCGAGGGCGAAACCGGCCGCGACACGGCGACCGAGGCGCAGGCCGCGCGTCATACGCGCATCGCGGCGTCGGTGTCGATGATCTCGCGGTCGGCGGCGTCGGGTGTGACGCGCACGACCGAGCGATGGGCCCCGTATCGAACCAGTGCCTCACCTCGTCGAAGATCGCTCAAGGTGTGGCGCTCGATTGCGCTCAACGCGAGCGCCACCGCCACGTCGTTCGCCTCGTCGGGTGGTTGGCGGAAGAGCCACGCCGTCTCGCACTCGCGCAGCAGTCCCCGCGCACGTTCGCGCTGTGCGCTTCCCTCGTCACCGACCGCGGCGACGTCGCCCCAACGGTGCAGGACCAGTACGTGACTCACGCCGCGCGAACGCGCGAGCTTCCACGAGCCGCGAAGCCACGCCAGGGCGTGCGGATCCGAGAGCAGCGCCCACGCCTCGTCGAGCACGACGTAGCCGGCACCCCCCGCCGCGGCCACCCGCTGGGCCGCGGCGACGGCGCTGAGCGCCGCCACCGCCATCGCGTCACCGGACCACTGGGCTGAAAGGTCGAGCACGACCAGGTCGCCGTCGAGGGTCACAGGCTCCCCCTCCCCGTCAAAGAGGCCGGCCAGGTCCCCGTCGACGAACCGACGGAGCGTGAGGGCGAGGGAGCGTGAGGGCGAGGTCGGCCCGTCGAGGGCCGCGCGCGTCGTCTCGAAGAGCGCACGCATCACCCGAACGGGACGGTCTCGGCCGAGGGCCTCCCACGCCTCGTCAAAGGCGAAGTGCTGCTCGTCGGTGAGCGGTTGACCCTGGGCCGAGGCGATCATTGCCCGCGCGAGAGCCGACGCGTCGGTGGCGTCGAGGAAGGGGTCGCACCAGCCGTCGCGTCCGAGCGCAACCGAGCGACAGCCGTAACGTTGCGCCAGGTCGCCGTACTCGCCCTTGGGGTCGACGATGACGGCCCGTCGGCCGCGGGCGAGCGCCCGGTCAACCATCATCTTGACGACGGTGCTCTTGCCGACGCCGATCGCGCCGGCCACGACGACGTTCGGGTTCGCAACGAGCCGGGCGCCGTAGAGGTCGAACGGGTCGAGCGCGAACGAGGCGCCCCCCGCGACCGTCCCGAGCGCACGCCCGTCGAGGGTGCTGCCGGCGTCGTGGGACGGCACCCGCAACGCGTCCAGGTCGGCGCTCGTGATCCAGTGGGTCGCGGCCCGAGGGGTCGAACCGGTCAGCTGGTCGATGAACCACGGCCACTGGCGACCGACGCCACGATCGAGTCGAATGCCAGCGTCGAGCGCGCGCCGGCGCGCCGTCTCGCGTGCCTCGCGCAACGCTGAGCACGAGGGCGCGCGCACGGTCACGTACACGCGCAGGCGCATGAGTGCGCGTCCCGACGCCACCTCGAGCTCGCGACGCTCCGCGCGGGCCTCGACGAGTTGAGTCCGTGCCGTTGAACGGAATCCGGCCGCGACCGTGGTGGCGCGGTCGCTGCGCTGACGATGCACGGCGCGTTCGGCCACGCGGCGCGCTCGTTCGGCCCCGCCGATCGCCGTGACCTGTATCGAGAGCGTGACACGGTCGCCGAGGTCCTGGAGCCCGGCGAGCAGCGCGTCGTGGGACGTGCCCCGCAGGTCGCCCACCCGCATGACGCAGGTCACGTGATCGCTCGTGCGTAGATACCACCACCGCTCGAGCCACCACGACGTGCCGCGTCGCACCGAGGCGGCGGTGAAGACGGCGTCGTCGTCACGGTCCCACCCGCCCGGCGCGGTGCCGTCGGCGGGGGTCACCAAGACCGTCGACGCCCGTGCCCCGTCGCGACACACGTGGATCGAGACCCGTCGGTCGTGCCGGTCGGCCGAGGCGGCGGCGTCGATGTAGGCGGCCAGTCGGGCCGCGACCCGGTGGTCCTGGCCGTTGAGGTCGAGCCGACCCCGGTGCTGCAGGACGTACGCGTTGACGCCGTGCGCCTCGCGACTCTCGACGATCACCTGGTCCCCG
>JAJZSX010000051.1 GCA_021849435.1 Actinomycetes bacterium
ACGTCGGGTTCGGTGTAGTCGCTCACAGTGGCCAATGTAGTCCTCGGTATCCAAGCGGCGATTGGCCGAGGAGTAAGAAGTGGGAGACGTCGGACAGGGAGGTGACGTGAGTCGCCGTCGGGAGCAGGCCTTTCGCGCGCTGGCTCAGAAGGTCACGCCCGAGGTCGGCCTCTACCTGCGCCGGCGCCTCTACCCCTTGCCCGCGAGTGACCTCGACGACCTCGTTGAGGAGGTCTTGATCGTGCTCTGGCGCCGCTTCGACGACGTTCCTGAGGACGCCGAGGTCGCCTGGTCCATCGGCGTGGCGCGCAACGTGCTGCGCAACGCCCAGCGCAGCGCCCGGCGCGCGAGCGCGCACGTGGCTCGTCCGGTGGGGCCTGACGCCTCGGCGGAGGACCAGGTGGTGGCCGACGAGACGGTGCGCGCGGCTCTCGCGGCGCTCTCGCACGAGGATCGCGAACTGCTCACCCTGCACGCCTGGGACGGCCTTGGTACGCGCGAGCTCGCCATTACCTACGGCATCACCGAGAACGCCGCGGCCGTGCGTCTCAGCCGGGCCCGGGCGCGCTTCGAGGCCCAGATGGCGGAGGTGGCCACGTGGTGAAAGTTTCACGCTGCGCCGACATGAAGAAGGTGTGGAGATGACGCCGTTCGAGCGCCTGGTCGCGAGCGACCCCTCGCGCGATATCGGGTACGCGCCACGCGATCTCGACGCGATGCTCGCGCGCGTGGTCGCCCAGCCCTACGCGCGCGTGCTCTCCTGGCGCGCCTTCAAGGCGCGGGTCCTCGCGGGCTTCACTACATCGTGCGCGGTGATGGCGGCGGCCACCTACGCCCTCGCGGGCGTCGGCCCGCCGCTCGTTCGCCTGACCTTCGCGGCCGCTCCCGCGCCCATGGCTGCCCCAGCGCCGACGTACGCGACGTCCCAGAAGGTGACGGTCACCGGCTCTGGTTTCGTTGCGAGCGCGCCGACGTTGCTCGCCCGGAGGATCTCGACGACGGTGCCGTCGCTAGCGACCTTCACCGTGATGGCGCCGCCGAGCGAACGCGACGCGGTCGCTACCCTCGCCAGAGCCCTCGGTGTAACGCTCGGCACGCCGAGGGCCATCATCGTGGCCCCGCCGGGTGCGCACGAGTGGACGGCGCGTGGCGTTGGCGGCACCGAGGCGTTCTTCGCGCGCGTGGGTGGCGTCGATCTGTGGCTCTACGGACCCGTTCTCTCCGCCGGGATGCCGAGTGCGCCGGCTGAGGCCACCTCGCTGGGCGGCCTGAGCAAGGCGGAGATTTCTCAGCGAGCCCTGGCGATCGTCCACGCGCTGGGTACGTTCGACACCGGCGTGCCCGTCGTGGGCGGCGGCGCGGCGTTCGTGCGAGGAGCGCCGACGACCGTGGTGGTGCCGATCTTGATTGACGGGCACTGGTCGAACCTCTCGGACACCGTCATGCTCGACGCGCGCGGTCGCGTGATCTCCGCTCGCGGGGCGATGTTCTCCCTCGGACCGCCGACGTCCTATCCGCTCATCTCGCCGCGCGCCGCCGCCTCTCACGTCGGTGAGCAGGCCGCGATCTTCGCCCACGGGTTGACGCCGTTGGGCTGGCCCGGCTACGAGTCCTCGGGTGCCGCCCTGCCCACCGGGACGCTGCGCCTGAGCCAGTCGATCGCGCAGTATCGGATCTTGGTCGACGCCCATGGCGTCGGTCACGCGCTGCCGATCTATCAGTACGTGGGTCGGTCGAATGGTTCGCGCGAGGTCGTGCTCGACGCGCTGGCAATCAACCCTCGCTACCTGGTCTACGAGGTCCACGGGAACCCTACGCAGTGACGATCTAGCCTCAGTTCGTGGACATGTCAGTCGAATTCGACGGTGACGTCGCCGTCATCACGTGGAACGACGTCGAGAACCGGATCCATCGCGAGTCACTGGCTCGCCTGCACGAGGTACTCGACGAGCTCGAGTCGCGCAGCGGTCCCCTGGCCGTCGTCCTTACCGGCACCGGCAAGTTCTTCTCCAACGGCGTGGACCTGGTGAACTTCGGCCACGATCTCGACGAGTTGCGCGAGATCTTCAAGGAGCTTCACCGGACCGTGGCGCGCCTCGTCGTGTTCCCGGCCTACACCGTGGGTGCCCTTAACGGGCACACCTTCGCGGGCGGCGCGTTGATCGCTTGTGCGCTCGATCATCGAGTGATGCGCGAGGACCGCGGGTTCTGGTGCATGAACGAAGCTGACATCGGCCTGCCACTTGATGAGAAGCTCTCGGCGATCCTGTTCAACCGCCTGCCGCGCGCCAGCGCGATCGAGGCGATGCTGACGGCGCGTCGCTACGGCGGTGCCGACGCTCTCGCTGCCGGCATGGTCGAAGAGGTCGCGAGCGAGTCCGACGTCCTCGCGCGCGCCGTGGCGATCGCCGCGGCGATGGCTGGCAAGGACCGCGCGGTGCTCGTCAAGCACAAGCGTCTCGCGCACCGTGCGCTCGTCACGACGCTGGGATTTCCCGAGTACCTCTAGTTGTTGTCCGCGCCCGAGCGCTGAACCACTCGCCAGGCGGCGGGCAGGGTGAGACCGGCCAGCAGCGCCTTGATGAGGTCGCCGATGACGAAGGGGACGAAGCCGAGAGAGATCGCGCGTGCGAGGCCCACGTGCAGTGACAGCGCGAGCCACGGCAGGGCGATCGCGTAGAGGGCCGCCTCACCGGCGATCATCGATGCCGCCGCACGCGCGACGGTGCGGTCGTGTCGGCGCGCGGCGAGGGCGCCGGTGACCGCGCCCGCGGCGACGAAGCCGAGGAGGTAGCCGAACGTGGCGCCGGCGGCGCCGCTCGCGTGTCCGGCGAACCAGGGGACTCCGGCGACGCCGGCCACCACGTAGAGGGCCATCGACAGGCTGGCGCGCCGCCAGCCGAGGGCCGCGCCGGCCAGCAGCACCCCGAGGGTCTGACCGGTCACCGGTACCGGCGTGAAGGACAGATGGATCGAGATCTGGGCGAGCGCGCCGACGAAGGCGGCGGCGCCGACGACCAGGGCGACGTTCGCCGTCGTGGACGCCGAGATCGTGTCAACGAGGACGCCGGGTCGAGTGAGCGGTGCGGTGGTGGACATGTTTCTCCCTAGTGGTTGGTTGTGACGGACGTTGGTTAGAGCCAGCCCTGGTCGCGGGCGATCTGCTCGACGTCGCCGATGCGCATCCCGGTGCGGTGCTGGAGCGTGCGGATCAGCCCGCCGGCCTCGTAGAGCGACTCGTGCGTGCCGGTGTCGAGCCAGGTGGTCGCGCGCGAGAGCACCTCTACACGCAGCTCGCCACGCTCGAGGTAGGCGTTATTGAGAGCGGTGATCTCGAGCTCGCCGCGCGCGCTCGGGGTCAGCGCGCGCGCGAACGCCGAGGCCCGCTCGTCGTAGAAGTAGATCCCCGGCACCGCGAAGCTGCTCTTGGGCTCGGCGGGCTTCTCCTCGATGGAGAGGACACGTCCGTCGTCGTCGAACTCGACCACGCCGTAGGCGCGCGGATCGCTCACCTGGTAGGCGAAGATCAGCGCGCCAGCGACCGCGGTGTTCTGGGCGAGGTGGGTGCCCAGCCCCGGGCCGTAGAAGAGGTTGTCGCCGAGGATGAGAGCACACTTGCTGCCGGCGAGGAACTCCTCGCCCAGGATGAGTGCTTCGGCCAGGCCGTTGGGATTTTCCTGGATGATCCAGGACAGCTCGAGGCCCAGGTGCGAGCCGTCGCCCAGGAGGCGCTGGAACGCGGCCTGGTCGTGGGGTGTCGTGATCAGCAGGATCTCGCGCAACCCCGCGAGCATCAGCGTGGAGAGCGGGTAGTAGATCATGGGCTTGTCGTAGATCGGCAGCAACTGCTTGGACACGGCCCGGGTGATGGGGTGCAGGCGCGTTCCGCTGCCGCCCGCCAGGATGATTCCCTTCACTCCATTAGTATAAGAGGCCGTTCCCGGGCCGAGAATTGAGGTGTCGCCATGCGCGCAGTGATCACCGGCGCCGCCGGATTCATCGGGTCGCGCTTTAGCGAGATGTTCCTCGCCGAGGCCACGCGACTGGGTTACGACGAGGTCGTGCTCGTGGACGCGCTGACCTACTCGGGGCGCCGCGAGAACATTGAGGCCGTTCTCGCCGATAAGCGCGTGAGCTTCGTTCACGGCTCGATCACCGACGCGGCCACCTGCGAGAGCGCCCTCGAAGGCGCGCGCGCGGTCATCCACTTCGCGGCCGAGAGTCACGTGGACCGCTCGATCTCGAGCGCGCGGGCCTTCTACGAGACCAACGTGATCGGCACCCACCAGCTGCTCGAGAGCGCGCGCTCGCGTTCGGTGGCCCGTTTCATCCACGTCTCGACCGACGAGGTATACGGAACGATTCCACACGGATCGTGGCGCGAGGACCACCTGCTCGAGCCCAACTCGCCCTACTCGTCGTCCAAGGCCGCCTCGGACCTTGCGGCGCTGGCCTATCACCGTACCTACGGGCTCGACGTGTGTGTGACGCGCTGCTCGAACAACTACGGTCCGCGCCAGTACCCCGAGAAGGTCATCCCCCTCTTCGTGACCAACCTCTTCGACGGTCTTTCGGTCCCGCTCTACGGTGACGGACTGAACGTGCGCGACTGGCTCCACGTCGACGACCACTGCCGCGGTGTGCTCGCGGTCCTCGAGGGCGGGCGTGCGGGCGAGATTTACAACATCGGTGGCGGCACTGAGCTGACGAACCGCGAGCTGACCGCGCGCCTGCTCGATCTCTGTGGCGCCGAGGAGTCGAGCATCGAGCCGGTCGCCGACCGCCTCGGACACGACCGGCGCTACAGCGTCGACTGGACCAAGATTCACACCGAGCTGGGCTACACCCCCCAGGTCGACTTCGCTCAGGGCCTGGCCGCGACCGTTCAGTGGTATCGCGACAACGAGGCGTGGTGGCGGCCCCTCAAGGGAGCGATGTGAACATCGTCGAACTCTCGATCGCCGGTGCCTGGCTACTCGAGAGCCCGGTGTGGGCCGACGAGCGCGGGTTCTTTCGCGAATGGTTCCGTCGGCCGGACTTTCTCAACGAGAGCGCGGACTTTTGCGCCCGCCAGGCCAACCTCTCGCACTCGGTGAAGAACACCGTGCGCGGTTTGCACTACTCGCTCGCCCCCGAGGGTCAGGCGAAGCTCGTGACCTGCGCCGCCGGAGAGATCGACGACGTGCTCGTCGACGTGCGGGTGGGCTCGCCGACCTTCGGCGCGGTGGAGATCGTGCACTTGGGTGGCGACTCCGGCCGCTCGGTCTACCTGCCCGCCGGACTCGCGCACGGGTTCTGTGTCTCGAGTGACACCGGGGTGCTCGTCTATCTGCTGTCGTCGGTGTTTAACGCCCCGGTAGAGCTCGAGATCAACCCCTTCGACGACGAGCTCGCCGTCGCGTGGCCCCTCGAGGGTGAGCCGATCGTCAGCGAGAAGGACGCCACCGCGCCCACCTTCGCGCAGCGACGCGATGCCGGTCAGCTGCCGGCGTTCGTCTAAAGCCAGTTCGATCGGGTCTTGGTAGCGTGGCGATGGTGAGCACGTACTTGCGGGCTGTGAGCAACGCCGACGTCGGTGTCCGCCTCGCGGACCCGGCTCGCCCGCCCAGCATCGCGAGCGAGACCCAGCTGCGCTCTGTGCTCGCGAGCCTCGCCGGCGTCGACGCCGTCGGAGCGGAGGCGCGCGCCGCCAAGCTCGCCACCCGTTCGATCAAGACGGCGTCCAAGCGCGCAGCGCTCGACACGATCATTTCGATGATCGATCTCACGACCTTGGAGGGCGCCGACACCCCCGAACGGGTCGCCTCGATGTGTGACAAGGCCCGTCGCCCCGATCCGCACGACCCCTCGACGCCGAGCGTGGCGGCGGTGTGCGTCTATCCCGACCTGGTGGCCGGGGCGAAGAGCCGTCTCGTCGGTTCGAGCGTCGCGGTTGCCGCCGTGGCCACGGCGTTTCCCTCGGGACGCGCCTCGCTCGCGGTGAAGCTTCTCGACGTCGCCGACGCGGTCGCGGCCGGCGCCGACGAGATCGACATGGTGATCGACCGCGGCGCGTTCCTCTCGGGCCGCCTCGGCCAGGTCTTCGACGAAATCGTGTCGGTGAAGTCCGCCTGCGGGACCGCGCACCTGAAGGTGATCCTAGAGACCGGCGAGCTCGTGACCTACGACAACGTGCGGCGCGCGAGCTGGCTCGCCATGCTCGCCGGCGCCGACTTCATCAAGACCTCGACGGGAAAGGTCAGCGTCGCCGCGACTGCGCCGGTCGCCCTGGTGATGCTCGAGGCCGTGCGGGACTTCGCCGAGTCGACGGGTCGCCTGGTGGGCGTCAAGGTGGCCGGCGGCATCCGCAGCGCGAAGGACGCGATCCGCTACCTGGTGATCGTCAACGAGACCGCGGGCTCGGCCTGGATGCGCCCGGAGCTCTTCCGCTTCGGCGCTTCGTCGCTACTCAACGACGTATTGATGCAGCGCCTGCGCCAGACTCGCGGAGCGTACGTGCGTCCCGAGGAGTTCAGCGCCGACTGATGACCGAGAACCATCTCGCCACGAGCCACTTGGGGGCATTCGACTACGACCCGGCGCCGGAGTCCGCGTCGATCGCACGGCTGCGCGACGCCTACGGCCTCTTCATCGATGGCGACTTCACTGACGCCACGTCGCACCCGTCCTTCGCCTCGGTGAACCCGGCGACGGGCGCCGACCTGGCGAATGTTGCCCAGGCGAGCTCGCCCGACGTGGACCGCGCGGTCGCGGCTGCGCGCCACGCCTACGACACCGTGTGGTCTAAGACCACCGGAGCCGAACGGGCCAAGTACCTCTTTCGCATCGCCCGATTGATCCAGGAGCGCTCGCGCGAGCTCGCGGTCGTCGAGACACTCGACAACGGCAAGCCCATCCGCGAATCGCGCGACATCGACGTGCCCCTCGCGGCTGCGCACTTCTTCTACTACGCCGGATGGGCCGACAAGCTCGAGCACGCGGGATACGGCGCGAACCCGCGCCCGGTGGGTGTGGCCGGTCAGATCATCCCGTGGAACTTCCCCCTCTTGATGGCCGCTTGGAAGCTGGCGCCGGCGCTCGCCGCGGGCAACACCTGCGTCTTGAAGCCGGCCGAGACCACGCCGCTCAGCGCGCTCATCCTCGCCGAGATCCTCCAGCAGGCCGAGCTGCCGGCGGGCGTTGTGAATATCCTCACGGGTGACGGCACGACGGGCGCGGCCCTCGTCGAGCACCCTGGCGTCGACAAGATCGCCTTCACGGGCTCGACCGAGGTCGGCCGGCTGATCCAGCGCCGTGTGGCCGCCAGCGCCAAGCGCCTGACCCTCGAGCTCGGCGGCAAGGGGGCCAACATCGTCTTCGATGACGCGCCCATCGACGAGATGATCGAGGGGATCATCGACGGCATCTTCTTCAACCAGGGCCACGTCTGCTGTGCGGGGTCGCGCCTGCTCGTCCAAGAGACGATCGCCGACGAAGTGCTGCGCCGACTCGTGCGCCGCGTCGAGCAGCTGCGCGTGGGCGATCCACTGGACAAGAACACCGACGTCGGCGCGATCAACTCGGCCACCCAGCTGGCCAAGATCACCGAGCTCGTCGCTGCCGGCGAGGCCGAAGGCGCGACGCGCTATTCGAGCTCGTGCGAGCTGCCCTCCGCGGGCTACTGGTTCGCCCCGACGGTCTTCGCCAACGTCTCGTCGTCGCATCGCATCGCGCGCGAGGAGATCTTCGGACCGGTCCTCTCCGTGCTGACCTTCCGCACGCCCGACGAGGCGGTGACCAAGGCCAACGACACCAACTACGGGCTGGCCTGTGGCGTGTGGAGCGAGAAGGGTAGTCGGACCCTCTGGGTTGCCGAGCGTCTGCGCGCCGGCGTGATCTGGGCCAACACCTACAACCGCTTCGACCCGACCAGCCCCTTCGGTGGCGTTCGTGAGTCGGGGTTCGGCCGAGAGGGCGGGCGCCACGGATTGGAGGCCTACCTTGATGTCTGAGCGGCTGGACGTACGAAAGACCTACAAGCTCGTGATCAACGGCGCCTTCGTGCGCAGCGAGTCGGGACGCAGCTACGAGGTGCGAAACGCCGCCGGCGAGTTCTGGGCCAACGTGGCCCAAGGTTCGCGCAAGGACGTGCGCGACGCGGTCACGGCAGCGCGCGCGGCCCAGGCCGCGTGGTGGAAGGCGACCGCCTACAACCGCGGCCAAGTGCTCTTTCGCTTGGCCGAGATGGCCGAGGCGCGTCGTGAGGAGTTGTCTCACCACGTCGCGGCCGCCGAGGGGGTCGGCGAGGCCGACGCCCACGCGAGCGTCGCGCGCGGGATTGACCGGATCGTCTGGTACGCGGGCTGGACCGACAAGGTCGCCCAGGTCCTCGGCGGGGCCAATCCCGTGGCCGGACCCTTCTTCAACTTCTCCCTGCCCGTACCGAGTGGCGTCGTGGGCGTGCTCGCCCCGCAGGGATCGTCCTTCGAGGGCTTCGTCGACACCGTGCTCGCCCCGCTCGCTGTCGGTAACGCCGTCGTCGTGGTCACCAGCGAAGCCCGTCCCACCCCGGGCCTGCTGCTGGGCGAGATGTCGGCGACCTCGGACTTTCCGGCCGGGGTCCTCAACGTGATCTCCGGGCTGACGCGCGAGCTGGCGCCGACTCTCGCGAGCCACGAGGACGTCGACGGGCTCGACCTGGAGGGCGCCGGCGACGACCACGACGAGCTGGCTGGCGCGGCGGCCAATTCGATCAAGCGGGTGCGCCGCGCGAGTGCTGGCGACTACGCGGCCTCGTCGACGTCGCGGCTGCGCAGCTTCGTTGAGACCTCCACCGTGTGGCACACGATCGGACGTTGATGGACCCCTTCGCCCTGGCGGCAACGGCCGCCGACGAGCTGCGCGAACGCAGCGGCGTCGACGCCTACGACGTTGCCGTCGTGCTCGGCTCGGGCTGGCGCGAGGGCGCGAGCGTGCTCGGCGAGCCCACGAGCGTCGTGTCCACGTCGACGCTGTCGGGATTCGCCGCTCCCACCGTGCCCGGGCACGACGGCCAGATCCTCTCGGTCAAGGTGGCGGGACGTTACGTCGCCCTCGTCGCCGGCCGCGTGCATCTCTACGAGGGCAACTCGCCCGCCGCGGTGGTGCATCCCGTGCGCACGGTGATCGCGGCGGGTGCCACGCGCGTCGTGCTGACCAACGCGGCCGGCGGGATCGACCCGGCGATGCGTGCTGGTTCCGTTGTCGTGATCCGCGACCATCTCAATCTCACGGCGACGTCGCCGCTCGAAGGTCCGATGCCCGCGCGGGTTGCGTCGCGCTTCGTCGATCTCACCGACCTCTACAGCGCGCGGGCGCGCGCCGCGATCCTTTCCGCGGTCCCCGGTCTCGAGGAGGGGGTCTACGCGGGTCTGCGCGGGCCCCACTACGAGACGCCCGCCGAGATTCGCATGCTCGCGAGCCTCGGTGCCACCCTGGTGGGGATGTCGACGGTGCTCGAGGCGATCGCCGCGCGCCACCTCGGCGCTGAGGTGGTCGGGCTCTCTCTCGTGTCCAACGCCGCGGCGGGCGTATCGTCGGCGCCGCTCGATCACCGCGAGGTCCTCGAGGCGGGCCAACACGCCGCCGGCGACCTCGGTCACCTGCTCGCGCGGATCCTGCCAGTCTTGTGAACTACGAGAAGATCGCCCAGCGCTGGATGGAGGCCGATCCCGATCCGGCGACGCGCGCGGAACTGGCCGCTGTGATCGACGCGGGCGATGAGGCCGAGCTCGCGAGACGCTTCGCGCACCCGCTGGTCTTTGGCACCGCGGGCCTGCGCGGAGAGGTCATGGCCGGCCCGGCGGGCATGAACCGTCTCAGTGTGCGCCGCGCGACCCAGGGCGTGGTGTCCTGGCTCGACGAGCTGGGCCTCGAGCGTCACCGCGGAGTGGTGGTGGGCCGTGACGCGCGTCGTGGCTCTGAAGCCTTCAACGACGAGGCCGTCACCGTACTGCTCGGCGCGGGTTGGACGGTCTTTGAGATGCCCGGTCCTTTGCCCACACCCTTTGTGCCCTACGCGATCAAACAGCTTGGCGCCGCCGCGGGGATCATGATCACCGCGAGCCACAACCCGCCGCTCGATAACGGCTACAAGCTCTACGCTTCCGACGGCGCTCAGATCATCCCGCCGAGCGACGAGCGCGTCGAATACTTCATGGCCCGCGCCGGTGAGCCGGTGCTGGGCAATCGCACCTCGGCGGATCATCACGTGATCGACGCGGCGCTCTTCGCCCGGTACCGCGAGCACATGGTGGGGCGCTTCGGCGTGGGCGCGAGCGACCTCGCCATCACCTACACGCCCCTGCACGGTGTCGGCGGCGCGCCGATGCTCGATCTTTTCGCCGCCGCGGGATATACACGCGTGACTCTCGTCGAGTCCCAGTTCGCGCCCGATGCGGCCTTTCCCACGCTCGCCTTTCCCAATCCGGAAGAGGCGGGCGCGCTCGACCTGGCGACGGCGCGCGCCGACGCCGTTGGCTCGTCGCTCGTGATCGCCAACGATCCCGACGCCGACCGCCTAGGAGTCGCGCTGCGCACGAACGCGGGCTGGCGGATCCTGCGCGGCGACGAGATCGGCTGGCTGCTCGGGGATCTTCTGATCGGCGACGCCCACCCCGGCGACGTCGTCGCGACGAGCCTGGTCTCTTCGACGATGCTCGCGCGCATCGCCGAGGCCGCGGACGTTCCCTGTGTGACGACGCTCACCGGCTTCAAGTGGATCTCGCGGGCCGCAGGTACGGGTCGGCTGCTCTTTGGCTACGAGGAGGCGATCGGCTTCGCGGTCGATCCGCTCGTCGCCGACAAGGACGGCCTCTCGGCGGCGCTGGCGATCTGCTCGCTGGCCGATCGCCTTGCGCGCGACGGCGCGACTCTTCTCACGCGCCTCGACGAGCTGGAGGCACGCTACGGCGTGCACAGTGGCGGCGCGCTGTCGGTGCGCGCCGAGGGCGAGGACGGGCTCGCTCGCCTGAGATGCGCT